>JAUXBJ010000374.1 GCA_030619425.1 bacterium | reverse complement strand
GGAGTAGATGTCTTCGTCACCAGGGTCGTTAAACGGTCTGTGCCCGCGATTGGCGAAAGCCATCACTTCCATACCGAAGGCGCCGACTTTGTACTGTCCCTCAGCGCCCCAGCCCTGCCAGTCGATATACCCGTAGTTGTGCAAATAGAGCCAGCACAGACCTTTTTCGATAGCCAGGTTCACGCGTGAGTCCCAGTCGCGCGGGACGACGTCGATACGCACGACGTCGGCGTCGCTCAGCGCGGCAGCATCAGTCACGGTCAGTGTCGCATACTTGGGACCCATAGTGGCGTAACTGTGGGCTACCGCGACATAGCGTGGGTCGGCAACCGAGCCGCTTGCTACGGGCGAGCCGTCTCCGAAGTCCCATTCATACGTGTAGGGCGCCGTTCCGCCTGTCACATTGCCCCAGATAATAAGGGCCGTGTTCGGGTTGGGCCAGGCGTAGGCGGTGTTGATACCGGCCGGTAGATTGCGGATACCGTCCGGCATGACATTCACACTCGGCTGCGCCGTGACGTCCGCCGTCACCAGGCACAACGCGGCGAGTGCAAGAACCAAGCTCAGCAATCGCGTTTTCATTGCTTCCTCCAGATTACAGTTAACATACAGTCTCGTTACGTCGCCGATGTCAATCGTCCTCAGAATTCTCCGCGGCGACAATTGTTTTGTCTATCAATGGCTACTCTTGCTTAAGAAGCTCCTCCAACGTCAGCACACAGTAGGCGGTCACCAGGACCGGGTTGTTTTCCCACCAGCGGCCGTTTTCGTTCACCCAGGAGCCGTCAGCCGCCTGGATCGAAATCAATTTGTCGGCCAGGTCGCCGCGCCAGTCGTGCTCGACACCCGAACTATCGATCAGGGTCGGATCACCGAGCACGGTCAACGCCTTGGCCATCACATTGTAATAGTAAAACAGCCCCTGCTCGCCAAGTTCCGGATTGGTCTCGATGGTATAATTGCTGCGTATCCATCGGTAGGCCGCCTGGACGCGTTCATCGCCGGAGTCCAGCCCGGCATGGATGAAACTCTTCATACCGGCATAGGTCATGCCACCGTACGATGTGATGCCACCGGCCTTGGACACGCCTGGATAATAAACAAACCCGCCGTCATCACCGGACCACTTATAGTCGTTGTACTTCTTGTAGTTTTGGCAACGCTGCAGGAACAGGATCGCTTTCTCCCAGAAAAGGTCCTCGTTGACGGCGTCCGTTTGCGTTTCACCTAAACGCACCGCAGTTGCTTCACCCGTCGGTGCGTAGCTCTCGGATGCGCGCACCGCCTCGAGGGCATACTGCATGTTGGATATGTCTGAGCGTTCGTCCTTGTTGTAACCGATGCCGCCGTAGGTCGAACTGTCTGGGGTGAGACCGTCGTCCTCGTCGGCCTGCAGCGACATGACATATTGTCGCGCGTTGATTATCGGCTCTTCAAAGTTGGGCGCATGGGCCGCCACCAGGGCCATTAGGCAGATCGAGGTGTTGTACGCTTTCAGTTGCGGCTCGAATTCGGGATAGATACCGCCGTCAGGACGGACGTTGGACAACAGGTACTTATACCCGGCCAGCATGCCGTCATCGTACTTGCTTCTAAGTTTCTCCGGCGCCCGCGCAAACGCCGTCAGGGCCAGCCCAGTGATGCCGGGGTAATCATTGAACGATCCATTCTCGCTCTGGGCCGCCGCCAGATAGGCCAGAGCACGCCCGATACTGTTTTCAGCCTCGTGCCTCAGCGACAGATCGAAAGAGTTCTTCTCCGCCGCCACGCAAAACGATATCATACTCACAATCAGGACTGCGATCAGACCGATGGATTTCAGTGATACTTTCACATTACTCCCTGGATTCTTCAGATTGCGGCCATCGGCTGATTGTCATGACTACCGGTGTGCCCGGTTTCGGCAGGATTTCGGCGTTGGCTTCATACACGGTGTCATCGACCCGCCCCGACAACGGATTGTTCACCACCGCCACGGGATCGCTGTAGGTAGCGATGATCGAACCATCGAAGTCGGCCATAAACCGCCCGTCGATCACCATCGACCCTGTAAAAAGCCACGGTGTGGCCTCCATGGCGCCTTTTCGTTGCAGATCGTACATCAACTCGTGTGCGGGATGGGCAACCTCACGGCCATTCTCGTCCTGCCAACTCACCGTGATGGTCAGCGAATCACCCTGTGGCGCCGTGGTGTCACCCTGATACTGCATGTTTGTTTCGCCGCTCTCCAGGCCCAGGAGCAGCAGCGCTGTTTGCAGGTGCAAAGGCCGGCAATCCAACACTAAGACCGCTTCGTGGGTTTTCCCCAATCGGGTGGTGGCGAAGTATTCGATCTGACCCTGGTCCATGTTGACCCATCCGGGTATAGTGATCTCTTGCGAACGTTTATTCAGGTGCAGGCCGCCAATGGCGTACTGGTCCCGGTCGATTCTTGTGACCAGCGAGTCGGACGACTCCTGATCGGCATCGGATGAAAGCGTGGGACTGCACAGAAGTAAGGGCGCTACCACCACCAAAGTGGTTCGGAAAAGAAGATCACGGGCGAAGTCCCACCCCATGTCCAGTTCATCCTCCATTGCCTGTCGGCTTGCCATTGGTCCCTACCGGAGTCTCAAGTATTGGAACCGGGAGGTTTTGTGAAGTACTAATGCGCAGTAACGAACTGCAGCCCGGGAAGTCAAGGCGTCAACGGCAAGCCGTAATTGGACCCTGCACCAAGGTTACTATCCAATCAACGTCAAAGACTTGAAAAGTCAAGTGTAAAGTGGGAGGACTTTCCCTGGAAAAGTCATTACGTGCGCAGTGTACGTCCTCGTGCACCGTGAAAGACAGCCCGTGGTTGTGTCAAAACCCGAGGGGCGACCTGCGAGAATTGGGGACGGCAGTCGCCACAGTTGCTACGACAGACACAAGTACGGCCGACAGTAGACTGACAGCCCTGATTCACGTTGACAAAAATGGAGGACACGGTATATTTGAAGTGCGGTCTACAGTCCAACCGACAGGTTGAGAAATGGAGCGAGAAAATGCTATGATGGAGAAGAATCCGGGCAAGTGGACATACCTTCCGGCCTTGATGGCTGCGCTGCTGCTTCTGGCGG
>JAUXBJ010000247.1 GCA_030619425.1 bacterium | reverse complement strand
CTCGTGACCAAGTTCCTCCAGAAGCTGACAGACCCACTCGGCCATCGGGCAAGCCTCAACCACCATCGGCATCGGCTCCTTCGAGGCAAAGGTGCGCTTCAAACACTGCTTATCCATTATCACTTCACCTTCGGTGACCACTTCCCCCTGCTCATCGACAAGACAAAAAGCGCTTGACTTGACCCCCAGGTCGATACCACCATACGTTTTCATAACGGTCTCCTTTCATGTTTGAGGCATTTCATCGTGACCTCGTTTTAATATGATAGGAGACCTTTCTTTAACATCAACATCCGCAAACATAAAGCCTTCCGCTGACCAGGCGGCGATTTATTCCAACTTGGACTCGACGAAGTCGAGGGTGTGACCCGACGATTACTCATAAGCCATTGTTGCACAGTAGGACTATCAACCGGCAGGTCACATCCCGCTTCCAGCGGGACAAGACCTGCCGGAACACGCACTTTTGGGACAACCTCAGGACGTCTGCCGCCCACAAAACCCCGAGAGGCGTCATTGCACGACCGCGCGAAGCGCGAAAGAGTGGCTTGCCACCTAAAACAGATCATCCAGATCATCGCCACCGACGCCACCACCCCGCAACTCGCCGTGTTCCTGGAGATACTGCTGGATCAGTTCACTTTCACGTTTTGTAAACATCGGGTCTTCTTCGAATACGAAGAACGCCGTCTCTCCGGGATTGTCCAATTTTTCACTGAGGCTCTGATGCAAATCAGGGCTGCCGGTTATGGCGAGGACCTTTTTCTCAACATCCAGAAGTTGGAATACGCCCTCGACGGGCGGCACGGCCGCCACCGCCTCGGCATTGAACGGTAGCCATAGTTCAGGCGGCAACACGACCGGTCTGATCATCTGCCGAAGGTGACAACGCAGGCATCGATCCGCCTCGGCTCTCGCCGTCTGTGCCGAGTAGGTTTGCTCAATCATGCGAAAATCAGATATGCGCTCATCAGGTGCGGAAACCGTTGCGGTTTGGCGCACGCGCTGCATGTCCTCACTGGAAGATCCCAGCACAGCTTCATCGGCGGCAGCGGTATCGATCTGAGCGTCAGGCAATCCCGAGCCGCCCAGGTAAGCGTCGATTTTCTCGGCGACACGGCGTCCGTCAGCCATGGCATCGACCACCGAGGATGGTCCCCGCACAACATCGCCGGCCGCAAAGAAACCCCCCGGTCCCAGCGCGTTATCTTCGTCAACCGTGAGCGTGCCTCCGGGACCAGGCGTAGCACCTCCAAAAGCGGCCGACAGGCCTTGGTCAACTTCCTGACCGATAGTTACTACTATGGCATCTGCGGCCAAATGCTCGGATTCTGCGCTGTCGAACTGTGGACTGAACCGTCCCTGCTCGTCGAACACCTTTGTGCAGCGCACCAAGTCTATCCCTGTCACTCTGCCAGCCTCTGCCGTGAATCGCTTTGGCCCCCATGAGCAGTGAACGACCACGCCTTCCTCCTCGGCCTGGGCGATCTCCCATTCGCGGGCGGGCATCTCAGTTCGTGATTCCAGGCACATAAGATGGACCTGCTCAGCGCCGAGACGCACTGCTGTCATGGCGGCATCGATAGCGACATTGCCGCCGCCGATAATGACGACAGACCCATCGAGCCTGGGTTCATGTGATAACTTGGCCGATCTGAGAAACTCCAGCCCCGGATAAACACCTTCCAACTCAGCGCCATCAACAGAAATCCTCTTGCTGATGGGCGTTCCGGTGGCTATCAGAACAGCGTCATAACCTCGGGACTTAAGCTCACCGACCGTCAGATCACCACCGATACGACTGTTGCCGTGGAAGATGACCCCAAGTTTCCCCAGGAATTCCATTTCACGATCAAGAATCTCGGGCGGCAGCCGGTAGTCCGGAATAGCGTGACGCAGCATACCGCCCGGCTTGTCACTGTTGTCAAAGATCGCCACCTCGTGACCAGCCGTCGCCAGATAGTAGGCTGCCGTAAGACCAGCGGGACCGGAACCGATAATGGCTACCTTCTTGCTGCTATCCGGCTGTTTAGTGAGTGGCATGCTGTCGCCGTCGGCTTCCGCCTCGGCCACGAAGCGCTTGAGCGCACAGATAGACACCGGCTGGTCGAGTTCGCCGCGACGGCAGACATCTTCGCACGGGTGGAAACAGACATAGCCCAGGATAGCCGGAAACGGTGTGCGCGACCGAATAAGTTCCAGCGCCTCATGGTCCCGACCAAGCGCAATCAGTCGCACGTAGCGCGGGATGTCGATACCCAACGGACAAGCCGACGTGCATGGCGCCTCCTGCTTCGCCGTCGCGATGCCTTCTTTGTCCATCAACGCGCCGGTAGGACATACCTCCACGCAGGCGCTACAGAAGCGGCACTCTGCTTCTTTCAACCCCTCGCCAGTCAACGTTCCCACCCAGGCGCGGTCGTTTTTCCAGACAGCACCGAGGACGTCGGCTCCTCTGACATCACGGCAGACGCGCACGCAGCGAAGGCAACCGATGCACAGGTTGAAATCGCGCTCGATGAGCGGGCCATCTTTATCGGTGGGGTATTGCTTCGGCACGTACTTGGGTGTGTCGCCGGGGATACCGATGAAGTCAGCCACCTTTTCCAGTTCGCAATTGCCCAGCAGTTTGCAGCATCGCTCATCGACCGGAACATTGGAGGAGCAATCGACTCGGCTGCATCCTTGCTTCTGGGCGCAGGTGAGGCAGGCGTGCGGATGGTCGGTCAGGATTTTGGCAAGACTTTCCTTGCGACGACGGGACACAGCATTGCTGTCGGTGTGAACGACCATCCCGGCTTCAACTGTGGTCAGACAGGCGTTCACCGGTTCGGGGACCCCTTCGATCTCGACCAGGCAGAGGTTACAGTGGCCGTCATCACCAGTCTTTTCCGCCGATGTTTCACACTCTATCTTGTGATCGACCTGGTAGACAACCTCCGACCAGGTCACCTTGCTTGCCGGAGGAAGAACAGGGTGATGACATAACCGGGGGATATAGATCTCCGCAGCATCGGCTGCCTCGAGGACAGTTATCCCCGATGTGCACTCGATGGTACGTCCGTCAATAGTAATGGAAATGTCTGTCATTGTCTACCTACTTGGCCGGTGGCCCATCCCGCCCTGGGCGGGACTATGGGATCTGTCGGTTACGGACATCACCCTTCGACTCCGCTCAGGCTGACACGATCAAGCCGGGTTTCTTGCGCTGCGCCGGTTCTTCGCACTATTGCGTGGCCCGGACGTTCGTCCGGGTTTCTTTGTCGAAACCCGCCTTCGGCGGTCCTTCGGACCAGGGGTTTCGACCTACAAGATACTTACGCGTAGTCACCCTTCTCACCACGAATGCGTTATAGCATCCGCCGGGCAAGCCTCCACGCACGGCAGTGGCGGTCGGTCGGTGACCGGCTTACACGGTGCGCAGTCGTACTTCACCTTCTTGCGGTTCTCTTCCTTGATGGCAGCGACTTCATCATCGTAGTCGTCGACGATTATCTCAAACATCCCGACCGGACAGGCAGCCACACACGGATGGTCCGTGCAATCGTTGCAAGGGTCGGTGTCGATGGTGATGTAATACTCGCCACTGCCGTCCATGTATCCGTAGTTGGCTTTCATACCGCCTGCTTCCGCTTTTTTTCGACCAGCGCCTTGGCGAACAGAGCCGCGCCGAGGGCGCCGGCGATCTGAGTGTCATACTTCGATTGCAGCGCCTTGAGACCCAGTTCCCGCTCCAGTCTCTTGACGACACCGGGGTTCTTGGCAATCCCGCCGGTGATAGCGAAGTCTTTTTGCACCCCGATTCGCTCCAGCAATCCCACCACGCGTGACGCCATGGCCAAGCAGTAAGCCGCCAGCACCCGTTTCTTGGACCAACCGTCGCGGAGCAACGAGGTCGCTTCCGACTTGGCGAACACTACGCAGGTCGACGACACCGGCGGCGGTTCCTCCTCGACATCAAGCGAGAGTTCACCGACATCCTCAATCGGCACCGCCAGTAAATCGGCGAACACTTCCATGCCGCGACCGGTGCCGGCGGCGCATTTGTCGTTCATCAGGAAGTTGGACACCTTACCGCGCTCATCACAGAGGATCGCTTTGCAATCCTGTCCGCCCATGTCCAGAATCGTGCGCACCGTGTTGCCGTACATCATATTGCCGCCGCGGGCGTGACAGGCGATCTCAGTAATAGCGCGGTTGGAAAACGGCACATTAACCCGGCCGTACCCGGTGCCGACGATAAAGTGGATGCCCTCAAGCGTCAAACCCGTGCCTTCAAGCGCCCAGTCCATAGCTTGGCGTGCGCTGTCTGGGCTATCGGACCCGGTGCGCATGTTGGAGTAGGCATACAGTTCACCATCAAGCATGATCACCGCCTGCGAACTTACCGAGCCGACATCGACGCCGCCGGTGATAGTCTCGGCTGATTTCCAGTCTTTGGTT
>JAUXBJ010000323.1 GCA_030619425.1 bacterium | reverse complement strand
TTCACTCTTGGGTCGCATCCGCACGAACTCCGGCCGCAGCAGAGCATAGCCGGGGCCTATTAGATTTCGGCAGTGAGCCGGGACCAGGCCATCGTAGCAATTGTCTGAAGATGCCAGACGATTCTGATCCAACAGCAAATCGCAGTCGTGCCGACGGTCGGCCAGATCATCGATGACCATAATCCGAGACACAAACGGCCTTGCGGCTATCTCCCATTCCGCATCCAACGCATAATGATCCACGACCAGCAGGTCGATGGACGATTTCTGCTCACGCAGCCAGGCAACGGTGTCGTGTATGTCCTTTTCTGGAGAGACAGCCAGCCACCGGGCATATTCACTCTCGAAGTCCCTGCCCGAATGGGTGTCGATGAAGGGCAGGCGGTGAACGCTGAACCCATGCTTCTCGATAACGTCGTTGATATTACCCGCATGTTCACGGCTGATAAAAGTCACCTCGCCGCCCATACCACGCAGTTGATCGGCCAGCGTCAGACAGCGCATGACATGGCCGGTGCCGATTTCATACGAGGCATCACAGCGAATTGCGACGTTCACCAAGAACTCCTTCCTGGTCAGGCCGGCCGTTTGAACTTGGCCACAGGCGGCGGACCAATCAGACTGAACATCAACTCTCCCGTTTGCAACAGCATTGACAACTCACCGAAGCTTCGGTCGGTTGCGTCGAGATACCTATCTACATGTTCGTCGGTGTGAGCGGCCATTGCGTGGAACAACGTCGACGCTTCGGCACAAACCGTGTTCATAGATTCCCTCTGGCCTTATCTTCCATTAGCGATTTCTTGAATCCTTCGTTGCGCTCGAAACCGGCATTCAGATCAGAAAGCTCCGGACGATCTTCCAGGAGTCTGAGAATGTTCGCCATTGTAAACGTCGGATTATCCGGATACAGCGCCTCATAAACTTTCGTAATGAACTCGAAATCCTCCGGTTCATCCACTGTCCATCGCATGTGAGAAAGGTCCGGGTCGTGAATGAAATTGGCAAGTTTGAAACGTTCAGGTTGTTGCCATATGAACGGCGTCACATGTTCGCGCTGAGACGGTAGTTTGGCATCGCGCCAGGCATGCTCAAGACAATCGAAACGCATCACTTCTACATTCAGTCCATCAGGGAATGTGAATGGGTTGCCGTTGGAGGCATAGTCGCAGTTTCCCGATCGGTAGTATTCGATGACGGCATCGATCACCTGCGGATCGGAAACCGGGCAATCCCCGGTAAGCCGCACGATGTGGTCGGCCTGATAGAGTCGGGCCGCCTGATAGTATCGATCAAGCACGTCATCAAGGGAGCCGCAGTAGCATTCGACACCGAACTCCCGGCACATGTCTACCAGTTGCCCATCCTCGGGTTGGTCACTGGTAGCGACTATCAAATGATCAATACTTTTCGCCAGCCTCACTCGTTCCAGTTGTCGCCATAGCATCGGACGTCCCAGAATCGGCATGAGAACCTTGCCCGGCAAACGCGTCGACGACAGACGGGCCTGGATAATCGCAAGTAACATTGATTACCTCCGACCGGCAGATGCCGTTTGCATTAATCGCCACCGTGACGGATTAACGTAGCGCGGATCGTTGACGGCCCACCGACTGAAATCGATCTGTGGGAAATCGCGGCGCATCGAGGCAACACAAATATCCTCGAGTTCCTGTCGGGAACAGACGTCTACTATGACTGTATCGATTTGTGACAGGCCGAGGGCAAAGCGAAGCGCCCCTTCTAACGGCGTAGCGCCGGTTCGTTTGATACCATCCCGGTAGCTCTCGAGGCGATCTCGCACCGGGTCGAAGTAAGCGTCAAGCGCCTGCGGCTCCATCAGCAACAGCCCCTGCAGGAACACCGAGCGGGCATGGATCTCCACCCCCATTTGGTGCAGGCGGTCGAGTCGACCATCGGCGATCAGTCGCTGGTCTAGCACGTTCAATGGAAGTTGCACGAGATCCGGAGTGAACAGGTCAAGAACGGAATCGAGCTGGCCTCCGGTATAGACCGATACGCCGATCTTGATTACGCGACCTGAATCCCTAACTCGCCGCAGCGCATCAATCAGGAGTTGGCCACCCGTTTTCAAAAGATCGTCGGCATCGTGGATAACCAAGCCATAAACAGCCTGTTGTTTAAGCCGCTGTAATGAACGATCAAACGTGCAAATGAAATCAGCCACAGTGTTCTCGGTGATTCGATCACCCGCCGCCTTGGGAGTCTTGGTAACGATGCGAAAAGGATGTTCGGGTCCGAGAATCCGGCCCAGCGTCTCCTCACTGACACCATAGAGCGCCACCGTATCCAGCACCGTGATGCCGAGGGTAGCGGCACGACCAAGTATTTGCTCTACTTCGTTAAATGGAACGCAACCGTTCGTGTCGGCGATTCCGTAGTCGAGCCCGAATTGCGCGGTTCCGAGACCGATTTTCGCGGTACTGTTTTCATGGGGCGTCATGGTGGTCATTCCCCTGGTTGAGAATGCGGTGCAGTTCGTCGATCACTCGTTCACAGTCGGATTCGTTCAAGTCGGGATACATGGGCAGACTCAAGGCCCGCGCGTAATACCGGTCGGTGTTTGGCATATCGCCGGGACGACCGCCGTATAGCTTTCGATAGTATGGTTGCAGATAGATCGGGATGTAGTGTACCTGGGTGCCGATGCCGGCCGCTTTTAGTCGATGCATTACGGTGGCGCGATCGATTCCGAAATGCTCGAACTCCACCTGGATGACGAAAAGATGATAGGCGTTGCTGACGCCGGGACTTAGCGCAAGCGGATGCAGCACCGAACGGTCAAATCGTTCGGCTATCAGTTGGCGATAATGCGCCGCCAGTCTGTTTCTTGCCTGAACCGACCAGTCAAGTCTCTTCAGTTGGCATACCCCAAGAGCGGCCTGAATATCAGTCAAACGATAATTGTGCCCCAACTGCTGCATCTCGTAGTACCAGGGGTTGTCATCGCCGGAAGACGCCGTCGCCATATCTGAGTTTACGAAATCACATTTCTGCATGCCGTGGTTGCGCAGTAATCGTAGTCGTTCCGCCAGAACCGGATCATCGGTAGAAACCGCGCCACCTTCCCCCATAGCCACATGCTTGACGGGATGAAACGAGAAAACGGCCGCATCGTTGTGTTGCCCGTTGCCAACACGATACGAGGCGCTTTTGTGTTGGTAGGCGGCTCCGAGAGCATGACAGGCATCGCTGACGACATGCGCGCCGTGTGCAGTCGCCAATTCGTGAAGTTTCACCAAATCGACCGGCTGACCGGCGAAATGAACCGGTATTACAGCCCTGATTTTGCGGTCGGCATCGGCTGTCAGCATCTCGGACAGCAAGGTGAGGTCCAGCAATCCGGTCTCCGGGTCGATGTCGACAAAGCGAACATCCGCACCCACGAACCGAGCACAATTGGCCGAAGACAGAAAACTGTTGGCACTGGTAACGACTACATCACCGGGTCCGATGCCCAGTGCCAGCATCGACAAATGCAGTGCGGCGGTACCATTAGCACAGGCCACCGCCTCGGCAGCGCCGACGTAATCAGCAAGTTCTCGCTCGAATGCAGGTATGGCCGGCCCCTGGGTCCACCAGTCGGAACGCAGGACATCAACCACCGCCCGGATATCTTCCTCGTCGACATGCTGGCGCCCGTAGGGCAAGAAGG
>JAUXBJ010000135.1 GCA_030619425.1 bacterium | reverse complement strand
TGAGGTTCCATTCCTCGGGATAGGTTTTCTCCGGGCAATGCGCATCGATCAACAGGTCAAGGACCTCCCCGATCAACTCGACTACCTCCTCTTTAATCGACGGCCGTTCCAGCGCCGCCAGACGACGTTCATAAATCCATTTGCGCTGGACGTTCATGACGTCGTCGTAGTCAAGGGTGTGCTTGCGGATAGCGAAGTTTTGCATTTCGATCTTCTTCTGCGCGCGCTCAATGGCTTTGGTCACCATCTTGTGGGTGATGACCTCACCGTCTTCAACGCCGAGTCGGTCCATCACACTGCCCAGCCGATCGCCGCCGAAAAGACGCATTAGGTCATCTTCCAACGAGAGGAAGAACTTCGACGAACCGGGGTCACCCTGACGACCGGCGCGTCCGCGCAACTGTCGGTCGATGCGCCGGGACTCGTGGCGCCCGGTGCCGACGATATGCAGCCCGCCGGCTTCGACGACGCCTTCACCCAGCTTGATATCGGTGCCGCGCCCGGCCATGTTGGTGGCGATAGTGACATTGCCCGACCGGCCGGCGTTCGCGACCACTTCCGCTTCCTTCTGGTGATGTTTGGCGTTGAGCACATTGTGCGGGATGCCCTTGCGCTTCAACATACGCGACAACGTTTCCGACACGTCCACCGACACTGTGCCGACCAGGATCGGGCGACCCTTCTCACTCTGGCTCTCGATCTCCTCGATGATGGAGTTGTACTTCTCGCTGCGCGTGCGGTAGATCTCGTCGTTAAGATCGTCGCGCACCACCGGCACGTTGGTGGGAATCACCATAACGTCGAGTTTGTAGATATCCCAGAGTTCCTGCGCCTCGGTTTCGGCGGTACCGGTCATGCCGGCCAGTTTGTTGTACATGCGGAAATAGTTCTGCAGGGTAATCGTCGCCAGGGTTTGTGATTCCGCTTCGATCCGCACACCTTCTTTGGCTTCGATCGCCTGATGCAACCCATCGGAATATCGCCGTCCCGGCAAAACACGGCCGGTGAACTCATCGACAATCATCACCTTGCCATCCTGCAGAACGTATTCGACGTCCTTCTCATAAAGTGCGTAACCGCGCAGGAGTTGGCTGATGGCGTGGACTTTTTCGGATCGCTCACCGTGGATGCGATAAATCTCATCCGTCTTCTGCTGACGCACTTCGTCAGACAGCGATTCATCACCATCCAGTTCGGACAGCATGGTGGAGATATCGGGAATCTCGAAAAGTTTCTGTTCTTCCTTGGTGAGTTGGTCGGTGCCGAGGTCGGTCAGAGCGATACTGTGTTCACGCTCATCGATAAAGTAGTACATCCGGTCGTCGATTTCGTGCACCTTCTTGTCACGCATGAAGGCCGACTCGACGTCGGTCATCAGCTTCTTCATCCCCGTTTCCTTGAGGATCTTCAACAGCCGCTTGTTTTTGGGCGCGCCCCGATTGGCTGCCAACAGCATAAGGCCGGCTTCAAACTCATCCTCGGCCCGGCCTCCCTCGAGCAAGGCCTCGGCCTTGGAGAGCATGTCTTTGATAAGCGTCGTCTGTTTGCGCACGATGCCCTCGACGGTCGGCTTCATCTCACGGTAACGGTCATGCCCGGAAGCATCGACCTGCCCGGAAATGATCAGCGGCGTGCGGGCTTCATCGATCAGGATGGAGTCGACCTCGTCGATGATGGCGTAATTGTAATTGCGGTGAACGCGGTCCTCAGACCGCTGGGCCATGTTGTCACGCAGGTAGTCGAACCCGAACTCGTTGGCGGTGCCAAAGGTAACATCGCACATGTACATCTCACGGCGGTCAGCATTGATCATCGCATTCTGGATGACACCGACGGTGAGACCGAGATACTCATAGATAGCACCCATCCAGTCGCGGTCGCGCTGAGCCAGGTAATCGTTGACAGTGACGACATGGACACCCTTGCCCTCCAGGGCGTTCAGATAAACCGGCATGGTAGCAACCAGCGTCTTACCCTCACCGGTGGCCATCTCAGTAATCTTGCCCTGATGCAGCGCGACCCCGCCGATGAGCTGGACGTCAAAAGGCACCATATTCCACTCGGTCTCGATCCCGGCCACATCCCAGCTTGTCCCCAGATGACGACGACAGGCTTCCTTGACCACGGCGAATGCTTCCGCCATGATGTCGTCAAGCGTCTCTCCCGCTTTCAGCCGTTCTTTGAACTCGTCGGTTTTGGCTTTGAGTTCCTCCTCGGAGAGGTCTTTCAATTTCTCGAACTGTTCGTTAATCTCAGCAACGGCCGGCTGCATTTTCTTAGCATCGCGATCGTGCTTGGTACCGAATATCCTGGTGATCAGGTTCATCATCGTCTGTTGGGCTCCTCGGCCAAATTGTCATGCCGACCGAAACCGCGCCTGCTCTGAGCGCATACTAAGGGCGGTCTCGGCTTAGCAGACAGGTGTCGGGGACACCTGTCCTGCGTATTTTACACATCATACTCACACAGAGGATACAAAATTTCGATATTCAAGGCAATCAGTCTGTTAGGCGGCAGCCAAGCAGGTCAAAACGCCCGGGGCTTCGATACCGTGGATGGGAACCGAACCGGACCTGCCGCGTGCAACTCCTATTGGCTGAGGTTGACGCTACTCTGTCTATTCGCCGTCTCCTGCCACTTCCCGGGGCGACCATTCGCCGATGTTCTCCAGCACGATTTTGCAGCGCCCTTTCGATGTCCAGCTTTCGTTGGAGTTGTAGGTCCAGTCGAGATACTCCGAACCGCCGCCGCCTACTGTCGTGATCAGGAAACGGTTGTTGAGATACCCAAACGAGTTTGCCTGATCCGCCGGTCGGGGGTGGTCGCCGCCGGAGGGGTCTACCGGTATCCATCCATAGCTCGGCAAATAGACCTCCACCCAGCGGTGGAAGACGTTGTCGTAGGAAGCGTCGTCACCGCGAACCGCCACCGCACCGACATACCGAGCAGGCAGCCCGGCGGCGCGACACATGGCTATGTACACAAAGCTGTACTCGGAGCAGGAGCCGTTGCCGCGCGCGAGCACGGTGGGGGCGATGTTCCACCAGCCTACTCGTTCGTACTCCAGCTTGTCGATCACATACTCAAAGATCTTGCGGGCGATCCAGTAGGGGTTGGTGTCATCACCGACGGCCTCCTTGACGCCGTTCTGAATAACCGTGTCAGTGATGGAGAACTTGGTGTCGTCCACCAGGTATCTGTCTCGAATCTCGCCGGGAATGTCCTCCAGAGTGCCCACCTTCTCCGGAAACACAAAGTAGCGCGTCTTGTACAGGTCGACGTCAGCCGTCATGGTGACGGTGGCGAACTCGGCCGGTCCCAGGTTTTCGAACACAAAGTGGGCCACCTTCTGACCCCACTGATCGGACCGGAAGTCTTTCGGGGCAGGTTCAAACATTGGCTCGCTGAGCAAGTCCTGGGTGTCCCGGCTCTCCGGTACGGCCAGGTAAACGTCAAGGGTCTTGACCGTGTCGGGTCCGAAATTACGCACTTGGTGGGTGAATTCGAGTGACTGTCGTTTCACGTCGGAGCGTACGAAGGGGGCGTCGTCCTCAATCCGGAGTTGGTAGATGCGGTCGGTTTGGTAGTCGACATTCCAGAGACTTTCACCGTCAAAAGCAAGTCCCCACGTGTGCGGCCCCGGAGAATCGAAACCGATAATAACGGAGCCGTGGTCGACCGTCACCATGTAGATCATGTTTTTGGACCGATCGGATACCCAGAGGTACGTGCCGTCGAAACACAAACCGCATGGACTGCCGGCCGGCGACGGTATTGATTTGATCGTGGTGCCGTCTTCGGGACTGATCTGATGCAGTTCATCGCCCCTGGCGTCGGCGATCCAGAGATACTCGCCGTCCCAGGCAAGTCCGGTTGGGTCGCTCACCGGGCAGTAGATAGTGCGTTCCACTATCTGTGTCTTCGGATTGATGCGGTAAATCGATTCCTCTTCGGCGTCGACACACCACAGGGCTGATCCATCCCAGGTGAGGCCGCGAGAAACATATCCCGGCGCCCGAAACGAATCCAGAACGGCTCCACCCTTCGCGTCCACCTTGTAGATCATATCCGACTTGCGGTCAACATTCCACAGATGCCTGCCGTCATGAGCCAGCCCCTGAGGACAGACGTGTGGTGATGAAATCGATTTGAGGGTGTCGCCGACGTTGGCCGAACAGGGGCTGCCGGTCAGCATTACTACCATCAGAGTCGAGAGAATCAAACAGAGAATACGCATCAGAACCTCCTTGCTTTGCTGTTACCTCAAGTCAATAATGCCGCAACTATCACAATAAAGCAACAGTAATTCAGCCCCGTAGGTCGGAACCCCCTTGTGGGTTCCGACTCTCAAATTACTCACCAGAGTTCTGTGTCGGGAGCCCTGAGTTCTTAACATGTTGTCGGAACCTCGCCCTTCGACTCCGCTCAGGACGACCCCTTTGGGGCAGGGGTTCCAACCTACGAAGCTTGTGCGACAGCCTCTCCTGGTCCGCTGCGATCTCTTAACAAAGTGGTTGTCCGCGCCACTCAGCGTTCATATATTCGGCTGAAACCATGGAGGTCCGATTGGCGCATTCGCATATTCAACAGGCAGACGAATTACTCGACAAACGATTCGACGTGCTCGACCACGGTTTCGTGCGGTTGGTCGACTACATGGGTTCCGATGCCGCAATCGTGCAGGCGGCGCGGGTGAGCTACGGCGAGGGGACCAAAAAGATATCCGAGGACCGCGGGCTGATCCGCTACCTGATGCGCCATCGCCATACCAGCCCGCTTGAGATGGTCGAGTTCAAGTTCCATGTCAAGCTGCCGATTTTTGTCGCGCGTCAATGGATCCGTCACCGCACCGCTAACGTCAACGAACTCTCCGGCCGCTACTCGATCATGAAAGAGGAGTTTTACGTTCCGGCCGACGACGACATCCGCGGCCAGTCTGAAGTCAACAAACAGGGCCGCTCCGACGAGTTGGCGCCGGAGGCGCTTCGGCGACGGTTGGTAGAGTACCTTAACCAGTCGCAACGCGCCGCCTATGAAAGCTATCATGGTTTCGTCGATGACGGCCTGGCCCGTGAACTGGCGCGGATAGCTCTGCCGTTGTCGCTGTACACCGAGTGGTACTGGAAGATCGACCTGCACAATCTGTTTCACTTTCTGAGGCTGCGGCTGGACGCACACGCCCAACTGGAGATTCGCAAGTACGCTCGTGTCATGGCCGACATGGTCAAAACCGTCTGCCCGATAGCGTACGAGGCTTTTGAAGATTTCGTGCTCAACAGCGTTTCCTTCTCCGGCCCGGAACTGTCGGTCCTGAAGGAGTCGCTCGCATCGCTGAACCTCACCAAGGACGACCTCATCGCCCGCGGCCTCTCCAAAGGCGAGGCGGCGGAATTGCTGGAGAAGCTGAAGCGGTTGCGGGAGTGCGACAAGAGAAAGAAAAGTGACGACCAACTCGTTAGGATAAGCAGACATGACAAAGCATTCGAACATATCAGATCGATTCAGGAAAAAGCGGCTGGCAACTATCAAATCTATCTAGATAAGATGGAAAAAGTTGCTAGGCTAGCCGGTCCATCGATTGACGCTATGCAGAAAGCAGCTGAAGGTCTACAGGAACACAATCGGATGACTCTGGCTACTTTGCAAATGCCCCTTAGTGGCATCGTGGCACAAGTGAATTCGCAGATAGAGTCAGTCCACTCTAGCCTCACAGCCTCGGCAAGTCTTGCGAATGTCCTTTCTGATTATAGAGTGTCCATTGCGTCCAACATCGACTATTTGCCGACCCTCTCTTCACTCGTTGATTCATTTGAAAACATACGGAACTCGGTAGGATGTTCAGCATATCTATTGGACGTAATCGACAAGAACCGCAACTGGGACCTCACGTCAGCTTACCCTGTTGATTTCACAGCAAGACTTTTTGGTATCGGTCAAGCGCATTCTGATTTTGTGAACAAGACCCTTGGTTTGCTCCAAGATGAGTCAATCAGTCACATGCAAGACAAATTACTCAGGTCTATGGGAGTAGCCGATGACCAACTACTCGCCTCAGCCAATACGC
>JAUXBJ010000347.1 GCA_030619425.1 bacterium | reverse complement strand
ATCGCCTTGGTGAACTCAAATGGTTGGAGATAGCCGTCAGTCCCTTTTGGCTGAAGCCCCGCTTGTTGGAAGATGCCGATAATGTATTGCGCCGCCTTCCACTCGCCCGGCTCGCCCACCTGACGCCCTTCCAGAGAATCATGAGCCAGCACGGCGATATGACGGTAAATGGAATCAGCCGAAATCTGATACTCGGACGAGGCCGTCGGGGCAATCATAATCGTGAGTAACAATACCGCCGCGCCAACGCTACGGAAGATGTTCGGTCTGAGATATGGCATTTCATGGTCTCCTTGGACAACGGACGAGTTCCGGTTCATCACTTCTTACGTCATGGAACCTGCAATATATCCAAATAGTGCCCGGCTGTCAGGCTTGAAGGAGAGTCCACTACCGAAGATTTTCGTTGCCCAATTGCCGGATTGAAACGTACTTGTTCTGACAAACCGGAACCATTGGCCGAAGAGGATCGGACTGAACGTTACAGCTAAATTGACTCGAAGAGTCGGCTCGACCACTAAGCGAGACACCCTGACAATTGTCGGCCTTATGCTGATTATCGCCGTGGCCTACCTCGCCTACCATCTGCCTGGGGCAGATTCTCCAACGGCACAGGAAGAAATGCCGTTTCACCCCGAACTGTCGGCAGGCGGTATGAACGATGCAATGAACGCACTGGCCAACCTGCCGGAGGACTTCGAGACCCTGGTACCGATGGGCAATACTTTCATGGATCAGGGCAGCTTTGCAGTAGCCGCCGAGATTTACAAGCGAGCCCTGGCCATAAGCGACGTGCCCGATGTACGAGTCAATTATGGCGCCTGCCTGAACGCGATGGGCTTGCCCCTGCGAGCCATTGAGGAGTTTCAGCAAGCGCGCTCAAGCGACCCGAATCATGCCATCGCCTGCTTCAACCTGGGAATCGTTTACTTTTCACAACAACAGCAGGACTCGGCACGAACATACTTCAACAAGTATCTGGAACTCGACCCCGCCGGTCAAGCCGCAGAAGTCACCAGAGGTTACTTGCACGAACTCGGTGAGTAGTTCTCTCCAGTTTGTTCTCAAGTGGGGCGCCGCAACCTGGGACATGCTGCTTGATTCCTCGCAAGGGCGTCAGTTTTTGGCTGGACAGATTCGATGCCTCATCCGTACCTTCAGATATGTTAGTGCTTGTCAAGTCAGTGCCGACCTGGCTGGGTGGGCTGCTCGATTTCGTCTATCCCCCGCTCTGCCTCGGATGCGGTGGTTTTTATGACGGTGAGTTGTCTGTCTGTGAGCAATGTCTCGGCGCTATCCAGCAGCTCGATGATTCGATCTGTCTCAATTGCCTCTCGGTGCTCTCGGGAGCGACGCGATGCCCCGTCTGCGCTGAGTTGTCCCTGCCGCTCTTTGCCTACGGTGTCTACGCACCACCCTTGAAGGATATCATTCTGCAGTTCAAATTCAAGGAAGTAACAAACCCGGCGGTGTTGATGGCGAGTCTGATTTGGTCGCAGTTCGGCGCGCGGCTGACAGCATTAGGAACAACCGTTCTGGCGCCGATTCCGTTGTTCCCCGGGCGAGAAAACCAACGGGGTTACAACCAGGCAGCACTGTTGGCGAAAGAACTGGCTGTCCTGATGGAAACGCCGGTCGACGAGAGTTTGATCTTCCGCACCGAAAAACGAAAGCCGCAGGCGTCACTGCGTCTGAGGCAGCGCATGCGGAATATCAGAGGAGTTTTTGCGGCCGTCCCCGCCGGTGATTCTCCCCGCAGAATCATATTGCTTGACGATGTCGTGACCAGCGGCGCCACGGTCCTTGAGGCGACTCGCGTGCTGAGCGAGGCGGGGCACGAAGTTGTGGCGGTGGTATCCATCGCCCACGGAAGTTGAGGAACCCACTATGTGGCGACAAATGGTGGACGACTACCTTCAGCACCTGAAGCTCGAACGCGGGTTGGCGGCCAACACGGTCGCCTCGTACCGACAGGACCTGCTGGAGTTTGTCTCAGCCATCAAAGTAAACGACCCGACGCAGCTTAACATGCGCCAGGCCCGTGATTATGTCGCCGCTCTCACTCAGTCGGCGCGCAAACCGGCTACGATCGCACGAAAGATTTCCAGTCTGAAACAATTCTTCGCCCACCTTGAGGAAACCGGGCGACTCAAACAGAACCCTTTCTCCGGTCTGTCCGCACCCCGTCTGGCGCGCTACCACCCACCCTATCTGTCACCACGGGAAGTGGCGCAGATTATAGACGGTATCGACACCGCCACTCCGGCCGGCCGTCGCGACCGGGCCATGCTGGAGCTTTTGTACGGTTCGGGGCTGCGAGTCTCAGAACTGCTTAACCTCAAGACCAGTGACATTGAGTTCGAGGCTGGTTTCCTTAGAATCGTCGGCAAGGGCAACAAACAGCGACTGGCTCCGCTGGGCGAATACGCTGCTCAAGCCCTGAACACCTATCTGGACCATCTGCCGAAAACGGCGACCGGCGGCGGACTGGTTTTCTTCAACAGACAGGGTCGACCCTTTTCACGAACGGGACTATGGAAAATCATCCGGCGGGCGACCTTGAAAGTCGGCCTCACCAAGAAAGTCTCGCCGCACACTTTTCGCCATTCCTTTGCCACCCACCTGCTGGAGGGAGGCGCCGATCTGCGCGTAGTGCAGGAAATGCTGGGTCATGCCGATATATCGACAACACAGATATATACGACCGTTGACCGGGATTACCTGATTGCAGAGCACAGAAAGTACCATCCTCGAGAATTGGCCGGGACCGAAGACAACTGACGCCCCACACCTCAAGGCCTATCATTTTGCTCTCCGGCAGACCGGCTTCAACCTCGACTTCCACCTCGACCCGATATACCGCAACGTCGAGATGGTCTTTCACCATTTCGAGGATTTCGATGAACTGATAACAATCTGCCGCCGCTTCGAGATTGACGCCATCATCATCGGCAGCCGTTGCGAATTCTCCTACGAGATCGAATTGGTGCGGGCGATCAAACAGAATGTCTTCCTGTCGATCATACCTGTGGTCCTGTACCATCCGGAGCCCGACGACACCACCGTCCTGGCCGCCTTTGAAAACGGCGCTGAGGAGTTCCTCTACGGCGACTGGAAGAAGCGCCATGTGCAGATGCGCATACGAAGACTGATCGAACGAAGCCGTCGTGACTTGTCGATCAACCCATCGTCGCACCTGCCCGGTCCCAGCATTATCGAGGCTGAGATCACCCGCCAGATTGCCAAGCAGATGGAATTCGCCGTCTGCTACGCCGACCTGGACAATTTCAAAGCCTACAACGATTACTACGGTTACCACCGAGGCGACAAGATGATCCGGTTGACGGCCAGGGTGATCAAGGATACCGTGTTCGATCTCTGTCGCGAAGGGTTCGTCGGGCATATCGCGGGGGACGACTTCATCTTCATCATCCCGGCCGATGAGATCGACCACATCTGCTCGAGTAT
>JAUXBJ010000143.1 GCA_030619425.1 bacterium | reverse complement strand
GAACCGGGCGCCGACAAACCCAGGAAACACAGCGAGAAAAAATAGTGGGAAATTCACTCAGCAACGGGGAACGCAATTTGCCATTAATTCCCGGCACCAAGAGGACTCTTTCCAAATGAGGACGGCATGAAGAGATTGAAGAACTGTTCATCCGGGTTTACGCTGATAGAGTTGATGATCGTAGTGGTTATCGTCGGGATTTTGACGGCGCTGGCTATCCCTCGCTACATGTCGGCTTCCACCAAGACCAAACAGTCCGAAGCCAAGTCGATCCTTAAGCAGATTTACGTCAACGAACGCGTCTATCGCCAGCAGGAGGGCAGCAATTCGTACTTTATTCCAGCCGGTCCGGCCTCAGCAGCCACGCCCGATGCCCTCAACGAGATCTGGATTGAAATCGTGTCGACGGCCAAGTACACCTATACGGTTACGGCTGTCGGCGATGGTTTCCTGGCTACCGCCCAGGGGAATATTGATGATGACGCAGCGCAGGATACCTGGACGATCGACGACGCCGGCGTAGTCACCTGTACCTGCAATGATGTCGACGAAACAGTTCCCTGAGCTTAATGGACCCATACACCCTGAGCTCTGAGGCGTCCCCGGTCGGGACGCCTTTCTTATGTCTGCCGATGAGTAAAATCTTGTAGGTCGAAACCCCTGACCCATAGGGTCGCCACAGGCGGGTTTCGACATTCCGTATACCATCCTGAGTTCGACGGAGATTAAGAAAGGTGAAGAATCGGCTTTGCCGATGTCGAAACCGCAGGGGTTTCGACCTACGGTACTATCCGCCCGATGATTCTCAGATCAAACCATTGCAAAATGCCAGGTTTATCGCAAGGCGCAATGATCCGTCCGGGTCGACTCAGAGCAAAAACGGCCGAAACTATAGGTGTCCGACCACACCTATTGTCGCTACCGGCCGTCAAGTATATTCCGAAAGGACTTACAGGCTGTGCAAAGATTCCACGCCGGTTGCGCACGCTGGTTGCAAATATCCGGGCAGAATTTGAAAGGCAACCAAACCAAGAACCTTTTTGAAGAGCCCCAAGGAGGACGCAATGTTTAGTCGTTTTCACAATCGCAAGGGTTTCACCCTGATCGAGTTGATGATCGTTGTCGTGATCATCGGCATCCTGGCCGCCCTGGCCATCCCGCGCTTTATGCAGGCCACCACCAAGTCCAAGCAGTCTGAGGCCAAGCAGCTTCTCAAGCAGATCTATACGATGGAACGGGCTTATCGTCAGGAGCAAGGCACCTACATAACCGGTGATGCTACACCTCAAGTAGCTGCTGGTTCTTTCCCCGTTCTGGGCGTTGATATCATGACCGGTGCCAAGTACAGCTACGCCCTCGAGCAACTGGAGAATGAATTCACCTGCACCGCTACGGCCAACCTTGACGATGACCCGGCGATTGACACCTGGACAATGGACGAGGATGGCATTTTAACAAATACTATCAACGATGTCGTGGAAATTAGTTGAGCGTCTTAGACGCTGTGACATTCCACGAAAAGCAAAGCGCCCCTTCGGGGGCGCTTTTTTTTGTGAAGATCACGCGGACTCAATAAACGCAGGCGATAGGTCTGGACGGTACCCGACCTAAAGCGAAGCCTTGCAGGTCAGTCCGCTGCGGCGGATTGTGATCCTGACAAAACCTCATCCTGAGCATTCCCCCCAAACGTCATCCTGAGCGGAGTCGAAGGCCGACGTACCCTGTGGGCAGAGACTGGATACTGGCTTCCGCCGGTATGACGATAATAGAAAAGAGGGATGCCCGCCTTGGGGACCTTCCGAGAACCCATGATATTGTGCGCGGCAGACCTCCCGGTCTGCCCGTTTGAAGGACGTATCGAAGGTAATCAAGGGGCAGACGAGGACGTCTGCCGCCCACAGTACAGAATAACCACCACCCCGTAGTTTTCGGAAAGTTCACTTCGCGGGCATGACAAATCCGGCAAGTTCCAGATTTTATAGGGCAGTCCGCCGCGGCGGATTGCGATCCTGCCACGCGCGAAGCGCGAAAAGCAGGCTTGCCTGTCAGGTTCCAAGGAACCTGACCTACTTCTGACTGAGGCTGTCGCTTTTCCTGCGGCGCGCGTAGCGCGAAAAACACATTTATGTGTCCACAAACACCGTCTCTTCGTTGAGCGCCTTGAGATCGCAGGTGAAATGCCGCAGGAAAACCGGTTCCCGAATGATCTCAAAACCCCGCAGCTTGTCCTTTCTGGCTACGATCTTCTCAGCCGCCTCGGCTATGTAGTCAAAGTGTGAGTTGGTGTAGACCCGCCGCGGTAAGGCCATCCGCATTAGTTCCCGAGGGGCATAGGTCATCTCGCCACTGTCCGGATCGATGCTGCTAAACATCAACGAGCCGATCTCGCATACGCGCACCCCGCCCTCGACATAGAACGCTGCGGTCAGACTTTGTCCGGGAAACTGGTCCGGCTTGATCTGCGGCAACAACTTGCCGGCATCGCAGAAGACAGCATGGCCGCCGGTCGGTTCCACGATCGGTATCCCCGCCGCCTTGATCTTCTCACCGAAGTACTTCACCTGGTCGATACGGAAATCAAGATAGTCGTAGTCCATCACCTCGTGCAGCCCCACCGACAACACTTCCAGGTCACGCCCGGCCAGACCACCGTAGGTCGGGAAACCTTCCACGAGGATCAATAATTCGGCCAAACGATGATACAGCTCTTCGTCATCGAGCGTTATGAACCCCCCGATATTGGCAAGCCCGTCTTTCTTGGCCGACATCATAGCGCCGTCGCAACAGGAGAACATCTCGGTGGTTATCTCGGCGATCGACTTGTCATGGTAGCCCGCCTCGTCACGTTTGATAAAGAAGGCGTTTTCGGCAAAGCGGGCGCAGTCGAAATAGAACGGGATGTTGTGCTTGCGGCAGATAGTGGAGGTCTCTTTGATGTTGGCCATCGACACCGGCTGGCCCCCGACCGAGTTGTTGGTGATGGTCATAATGACCATGGCAACTTGTTCGCGCCCCTTGGCGTGGATGAACTCATCCAACCGTGGGCAGTCCATGTTACCTTTGAACGGCAACGGATCGTCCGAATCCGCCTCCGGGCAGGGAAAATCGAGCGGGATGCCACCCTTGTGCAGGGTGTTCCCCCTGGTAGTGTCGAAATGGGTGTTGTTGAGGACGTACTTTCCCTTTTCGAGAATGGTCGTGAACACCAGATTCTCAGCCGAGCGGCCCTGGTGGCAGGGAATCACGAAGCGTTTGCCGAAAATCTCCTTGACCGTCTTTTCAAACTTGCGAAACGACGACGCCCCGGCGTAGGTCTCGTCTCCCAGCATCAGGGCGGCCCATTGTCGCGATGACATGGCCCCGGTGCCGGAGTCGGTCAACAGATCGATATAGATATCGGCGCCGTCGAGTTTGAAGATGTTATAGTTGGCCCGACGAAGTCTGACCACGCGTTCCTCGCGCGGCAGCAGCTTGATCGGTTCGACTGATTTAATGCGGTATGGTTCCGCCGGTTGACGTTTTCTCATCGCCTTTCTCTCCTTTTGATGGTTCCAGTTTACGGACCAGCAGCGAGGGAGAGTGGCTTAAGTCGCGTCTTTAACCCAGCGGCGATGGTATTCGACTCCGAGATGCCCGAGCGACAGAGAAGTATGACACGAAACCGCCATCACGCCTTCCTTAGTCTAAAGACCCCGGCAATGCGCCCAGTGACGATACCTCTGGCATTGCGCACATCTGGTTGTTCATGCTTCTTCATATAGTCAAAATGCTCAATCTTGTCAATTATGTCAAGCTGCTTCAGAACCTCCACACAGATCGCCCCCAGCGCCCGCCAGTTACCGTCATGGATCTTGACGGCTATCCCCACCGGCGGATCAACCAAACCGATCCCCTCAATCGACTCGGCGTCCACCTTGCACACGATGTTGTCCGGGAACGATTGCATCAGCGCCATGTCGAACCGACCGCGCCCGGAGACCATCTCAGGATGTTCGCGC
The DNA here is from genome assembly GCA_030619425.1 of bacterium. GTDB lineage: Bacteria > Zixibacteria > MSB-5A5 > GN15 > FEB-12 > JAJRTA01. The sequence goes on along the minus strand of JAUXBJ010000143.1, from coordinate 1,894 downwards.
ATGGCGTCGCGTATGCGCGTTATTGCAGCGCGAAAGAGCAAGTCGTCCGTGTCGAGATTAGCCAGTTTCATAAAGGCGCGCGCGATGTTCACCAGCGGCAGTGGAAAATTCGGCGCACTGCAACCATCAATGCCGGTTGGCATCTTGTCGATAGGATACTCGCAGAAATCACTGACGGCTTGTTTGACCATCTTCTGCGTTTTGCTGTCGGGGTTGATGTAGTCGCTGACGTCGTCGCCGAGGTACTTCGCAAGTGCGAGAAATGCTGCGTGCTTGCCGGAGCAGTTGTGGCGGACAGGGTCGGTCTCTTCGCCCTCATGCGGGAACTCCTGCCGCTCCTGCATCCCCAGCGGCCAGTGGGCGCCGCATTGGAGATCTCCGGGAGCGCAGCCAATGGCGTCGAGGATAGATAGCACCATATCTTTGTGACGGTCGCAGCCGTTGTGCGATCCGCACATGATCGCCAACTGACGCGGCGTGAAACCGAAGTGATCGGCGGCGCCGGTGGTCATCAGCGGGATCAACTGGAACGGCTTGATGCACGAGCGCGTCATCGTGACCATCTCGGGATCGCCCAGATAATGGGTCAGCGTCCCGTTACGATCCACCACGGCGATTGAGGCGTAATGCAGCGCCTCGATTTCTTCCCCGCGGTAGACGCGGGCTGCGAGTTCGACGGGGTTGTTCATAATCCAAGTCTCCTCTCCTGCAACGTCGGTCTATCGGTCGTCACCCTGAGCGGAGTCGAAGGGTGGCGTACTCACATCCAGGCTGTCATACTTCGACTCCGCGCAGCATGACTATGCTGCCTATAGCAAGCGTCATTGCGCGCCACGCTTTGGGTAGGCGCGGCAATCTCCGTTCGCGATTCTCATACGCGCGCGAAGCGCGAAAAAGTAGCTTGCTACTCACCGCCCCTGCATACCCCGGCCGATGGCCGTGGCTATGCTCTCGATCTGGCCTGATAGCATTAGCCTATACTCACCCTCGCTCTTGGCTGTCGTCAACACTGACACTTCAGTCATCTCAATCCCCATCGACTCGGCCGATGTGCGCACGACTACATGCACCAGACGCTCCCCCTCCCCAATCTCACCGATGACCTCCAGCGAGGAACCTTGCAGTGCTGCGCCCAACCCCGGCACCGCCGCCACGATTTCGGCCATTGAGAACGCAAAGAAGTCCTTCGGCGTCATGTTCAGGAACTCCTCGGTTTTGATGGTTCTATCGAACCACTTGAACTCCTCCGGCATATTGCCGGTAGAATCCACCTGGACCATAGCATCGAACGCCGGACGCAAAATCGATTCGTAGCGCTCCAGCGCCTCTGGATGCATCCAGGAAGCATACGTCTCCCAATCGGCTTGACGGAAAGCGTCCTGCGCCCTGGTGGCAACCTCGGTTGCCTCACCGCCGGTAGTGTTGCCGCCACCGGAACAGGAAAGCAGCAGCGTCAGCGATACGATTGTCAGGATGCCGCACAAGCAGAATCGTCTGGGTGTCGAATTGGTCTTTGTCATCGTAGCTCCATGTGGAATAAATGATTGTTCATTGTAATGTTAACTGTGTTGTCGGGGCTGTAGCAATTGTCTCTCATTGCACACTCAGGATTCGTAGGTCAGGACCCCTGTGGTCCTGACGGTTCTGAAGGACGCTCTGTTTACTGTATCACCCTTCGACTCCGCTCAGGGTGAGGTTGTATACGCGCAAAGCGCGAAAAACAGGCTTGCCTGTGTCGAAACCCCGCCTTCGGCGGACCTTCGGCACAGGGGTTTCGACCCACAATTCCTATACTCATCCGGTGCGTCATGCTGAGCACAGTCGAAGCATGTTTCTTCTCTCGTTCTACTTGTCTTCGTTTCACGGATCCCACAGCCCCGCCCTGGCGGGGTGG
>JAUXBJ010000025.1 GCA_030619425.1 bacterium | reverse complement strand
GTCAGCGCCTTCAGAAGGGGAAAGGGTTTGGGAAGGCGCGGGTGGCTGTGGCCCGTAAGTTGGCTTGCCTGTTGTACACAATGTGGACATCGGGTGAGTCGTTTGAACCTCAGGCGGTGCGGCCGGCCAGTACCGGGGAGTAGTTGTAAAGAAAGGCGATGGATGGATCAATTGGTTTCGTAGTGGGATGACCTCGGGGCGGGTCTGAGGGTTAGATCTCGTTCGCCAAGCGTGAGGCTCCCACTCCGATTCCATTTTGCGGCAGTGACCGCGTAGAGAAGCCTGAACGACCAATTGATCCACCGTTGCCAAGAGTAACCGAACTTGTTTAGAATCCGAACCGAGGAAAAAACACGATAGAAGACTTGACAAAGTACGGCGATTTAGAGAAGACCCAACGAAACGATCTTGTGGGACAGTCTCTCCTCGTCTGTCCCTGTATCCATGTGGCGCACGGGGGTGTACTCCGCGCACAAAACCTCCTAACGCTCGGACGTCCGTCGAAAATAGGTGTGGACTACTCCGTCGCCGGAATCGGTAGACCATGCCTCATACCCCTGCTTCGCAGCCATATCAATCAGCGGCGCCGGGACAAACGACGTGATCAGTTCGTAGACTTCGCCACTGTTCAGCTTCTTTAGCTCGGCCATGACGCGCCCCATAGGCTGCTCACCCCGCTCAATTGGTGAGCGCGCGTCGAAGGTTTGCTTCACTGGGGAATCTTTCACCCAACCGGGTGTGGCTGTATCCTGATGTTCATCGGACGAAACATCCAGCCCCGGCGATTGACCGGCTGCCTCACGTAGCCGGTTGATCATAGTAGCAAGTTCAACATCGGCCACCCTGGCGGCCTGGCGCAAAGTGGTGACTTTGGCGACCGTCTTGCGAAGCAGCGGATTGCGCAGTTTCGCAAAAGCCGGCGCGATCTCGTAAAGCAGCGCCTCCAGATCGGGGTATGCATTGAGCAGCGCGGCAACTTTCATCTCCGGTGTGATGGGCGGTTTTGCGGTCGCCTGGTCCATCAGTTGGTACTATCGTAACTGAGCAATCGCTGCTCGCCGGTGAGCGCGCGCTTCTCGGTCAGGTCCTGGCTGACTTCGAGAGTGCCGAGGTATCCGCCCTGTCCATCGCGCAGCGCATAGTACTCGATATGCACAAACCGCTCGCCCAGGTTTATCCAGAACGCCGCCTGGTCCTGTGAACCGCTCTTGAAATCATCAAGTATCTTCTCCACAATATGAACAGACTTGGGAGGGTGGCACATCTGTACTTGGCGGCCAAGAATGGCGCGGTTGCGCTGAAAGATCCGTTCACGACCCTGCGTGAAATAGCGTACGGTGTCATCCTTGTCGACAAAGGTCAGGTCGAATGGTATGGTATTGAGGATGGCGTTGAGTTCGGCCGGGCTGAAACTGCCGGACGGCAGTTGGATGCGCTCCTCCTGGTCGGCGGTCGCTTTCGTGTCGCGGTCGATCTGCGGTTGCCACTCGTCGGTGGGGTCATAAAGACAGAAACCTATCGACAAGCTTTGGTTGTAAATGTCCAGCCATTCGGCTTCGGTGAGCGTGTCCAGAGACATGGGCAGGAGAATCTCTTCTTCCTTGTAGATCATCTCACTAATCGACTTCGAGGCCGGCCTGATGACCGCTTCGGTGACGATGCGAGCCTCTTCGGCCGTGATGTCCGACATGTTTTGCAGAGCTTCGATGGCTCCCTTCATCAGTTCGCGCGTTTCGTCATGTTTACCCCACAACACGGTGGGTGGTCCGGTGATCTCGTGCTTTTCGAGAAACGGAAACAGCAGGTTCTCCTTGCGCTGGTAATGCTTCTCGACATCAGACAACGCATTCATTCGTACCCGTACCTGCGCCATGATTTCGGTGGCATCGACCTCCGGCGGCAGTTGATCGATAGTCGCAAACAGCTTGTCGAGCAGCGCCAGTTCCCCTTCCAGCGCACGATTTTCCTGTCTGAAAGTATGCACCGGGTGGCCGGGCGGCACCGCGGATGATTCAGACAGGTCTATCTGACCCTTGAGGACCTCGGTGTGAATGTCACACAGTTTCAGCACCTCCTCGGTGGGCAGACCCTCGGAGATCAACTGTTGTTCCACCTCGACGACGTCGTTGTAGGGCACCTCACCTAACAACCGGATCAACTGTTTTCTGATCGCATCCGGCGCCTCGCCTTTGTGGAGTTGAAGTATCATGTGTTTCAGCAACTCGCGTCGCTTCTGGGCGTTGTCAATCAATTCGCTCATGGGTTTATCCTCGGTTGGGGAGCCTTGTGTGCCGCTCCCTACAATTATCGACCCGGATTATCGCTCTGACCCTGAGAGCCAGGGTCGGCCGTGTTAGTCTCATTGGACTGCTCATTCAGTTCATCGGTCTCAGCCGTGCCGGTAGGGTGGCCATAGCTTTGAAGGTGCTTCTGATGATTCATGTATTCGTCTCTGGTAAGTCTGTTGTCCCAATTGCCGGAAATCATCCCGATAGCATAAACTATAATATAAACAGCTACCACCCCGATGGCGACCGTTTTTTCTGGATACGTTGTAGCCTCTCGGACTGGATTTGAGTTCGAGCGTCTGGGGCACCGGACAGACATCGAGACAGCTAAGACAGGTAGTGCATTCGTCGGAGACGACACTAACGACTTTGTCCACCCTGATGTTCGAAGGACAGACGTTAGCGCATTCGGCACAGTCGATACACGAAGATAGATTACGACGGATTTTGAATGGTCGCAATAAGGAGAGTGCGCCCAGGAGCGCACCGTATGGACACAAGTACCGGCACCAGAAGTTGCGCACAAAGAACGACAGCACAAATAGTACAATCAGCGTCCACAGCACGAACGACGAAATGTCGGCGAAGAAATAATACATCTTGACATCGGTGACCAGGTTGTAGTCGCTGTCCAAAAAACTTTTCAGAGATGCGGCCGTCATCAGAAAGAAGATGGCGTAGACGAAGTAGGCTAGGAGCAGATACTTGATGCTCCTGAGCGGGTAGTCCAGGAAGCGCGGGAGTTTCATCTTGCGGCCGAACAGTTTCTCCGACCAGTCGCCCAGTGACTCTGAAAGCAAACCGACCGGACAAATCCACGAACAGAATGATTTACCAAACAGTAGCGACACTACCAGGATGGCGACGAGAATGAAGAAACCAGCCGGGTGGGTCGGATGTATCTCGCCGGTGAGGAAGAAGTGGTAGATGCTCATCAACGAACTGATGGGCAGGAACGCCTCGACACCCGGCGGACGAGCAACCCATGTGACCAACCCGCCCGACTCCAGATAGCGCACGAAGTAATGAAACTCGATCCCGATCCAGAGACAAACGAGAACGAAAGCGACCTGAACGGTCAGGCGATACTTACCGATCGGCGCCTCGAGGCGTCCGCTTTTCGTCTGACTGTTATCGGGCGCTGCAATCGTGGTCTGGATGTTGCCGTCCATACAATCCTCGAATGGTATCCTCAGTTCCCGGTCGTTCCGGCCGCCACCGTATCCTGACGGATACCGCCTTGCACGCCAATCGTATGCACCTCAATCGGCACGTGCGGTACGCTCCGTTCGCGCGCCTGTAAGACAGCGTCGGTGATCCCGCCGCAGCATGGAACCTCCATCCGCAGCACGGTGATGCGACTCGGCTTCGCCTGCTGGAAGATCGCTTGCAGTTTCTCGCAGTAGAAGTTCAAATCGTCAAGCTTGGGACAACCGACCAGTATGGCCCGTCCCTGCAAATAGCGTGCGTGGAAATCCGGCACCGTGAACGGTACACAATCGGCACACACGACCAGGTCTGCACCCTGTAAGAACGGCGCACCGGGCGGCACCAACATCAACTGGATCGGCCAGTGGCCCAACAGCGATGGGTAAACCGGCTGGGATACGTCGGTCGAAGCTGCGGACGGTGCTGTTACCGGTGTCGCCACCGGCGCCGTGAATTGTCTCATGGCCGAACCGGGACAGCCACCGGTCGGAGGCGCAGCGGGCAATGGCTGATTCATATGGGCGAGGTGCTGCTCTACAGCTTTCTCGTCGAAAGCAACCGCCTCGCGCTCCTCTATCGTCAACGCTCCCTGGGGACACTCCCCCAGACAGGCGCCAAAACCATCGCAGAGAATATCGCCGACCAGCTTCGCCTTGCCGTCGACGATCTTGATGGCGCCTTCATCACAGGCAGCTACGCAATCTCCACAACCATCGCACTTTTCTTCGTCAATCAAGATTATTTTTCTTACGGCCATGCTTTCTCCTCAGACAAAACCACTTTCGTTTTCAAGAGTATACGGCATGGGTCCATATATCCCCTTGACCGAAGTCAAGCGCAGGGCGGCCTACGCGAGTTGTTACCGTAGGGCGAGAATTGATGAGACTGCTAAGGGCAAGGACTGCACGAGCTTATATTGACAAGATCGGTCTATTTTCAGGAGGGAAGTTGGCGGAAAAATTCCTCGCGACGTTCCTTCGGCACCGAACCGCTGGGAATATCGAGCACTTCGACCGTGATCGGGCGCGTGCCCCGGATGGCAATGATGTCATTCGGCTTGACCTGGTAAGCCGGCTTTACTCGGCGGTCGTTGACATGGACAAGACCGTTCTGGGCCAGTTCCTTGGCGATAGTACGTCGTTTGATCACGCCAACGGTCGAAAGAAAGTCATCGATACGCATCAGTTCACCATGCGATTCTCGATGAAGGTTTCGGCTTTGATCTGCTCAATCCACTCGTCGACTAACCGTCCGGTCTTGTCCTGGCGGCCAAGTTCTTTGATCGCGTCGTAGTCGTCTTCCAGGGTATATTCTTTTTCCGCCTGATACTCAAGCAACTTGAGAATATGCATTCCGTACTGGGTCGCCACCGGACCTCGCAGTTCCCCCGGCGCTTTCCATCCGGCCACGGCGGATGCAAACTCAGGCGGAAGGTTGGTCAGTGCAAACCAGCCCAATTCACCTCCTTGAGCACGGGTTTCGTTGTCGGCGGAGAATATCTTGGCCGTTTCCTCAAACGATGCGCCTTCGCGTACGGCATGCAGTAATGAATCAGCCAAAGCAGCGGTGTGGGTGGTGTCATCGACCGACGGCGGCACGGCCAGTAGCAGGTGTCGCAACCGCAGTCGATCATCGCGTTGGCCCTCGCACTTGATTACATGAAAGCCAAAGGGAGTGCGCACTACGCCCGAGATATCACCCACCTGTAGCTGAAAAGCGGGTCGGGCGAATTCTTCCACGACATCATCACGGGAAATCCAGCCCAGGTCGCCGCCATTAGCGCCGGCACCCAGCGACGAATGTTCCTCGGACAGGGCGGCGAGGTCGGCGCCGTCAAGAATCTGTTGACGCAAGCGCGTTGCAAGTTCCTTTACGGAGTCCTCAACCTCCGAAGACGGCTGGACGGTCAGGAGGATATGAGCCATCTTGACTGCTTCCGGTTGGACCGGGATAGAGTCGCGAAACTGGTCGTAGAACTGCTCGACTTCGTGCCGCGAAATCGAGACACCTGACAACTTCTTTTGGATGAATCGCTGTTTGAGCATCTGATTCTTGATTTCAGACTGGAACCGTTTTCTAAGATCGCGAAGGGTGAGTCCTTCGGCGGCCATGGCGTCGAGAAAAGCCTGCTCGGAAGAGAAGTTTTTCGAAATGGCAGCGATGCGTTCGTCAAGGGCCTGATCGACCTCATCATCACGCACGCTTATAGCGGTATCCTTGCGCGCGGCAACCAGGAAAAGCTGATCGGAAATCATCTGATCCAGCACCTCGAACTGAAACTCCTCCAATTCGCGCGCGGTTTTGGGTTCTTTTCCCGTCTGCAGCGCCACGAACTGGATTTGCCCGGCCAGTTCTGAGGCCAGTATTACCTGATCACCGACGATCGCCACTATCTTGTCGACCGGTTCGCGCTGGCCACGACCCGCAGTCGCCACCAATGACAGCGCAATCGCCAGGAACAGGGATCGTCGCCAGATGGTCGAAAGGGATTCGTCCCTATTATGAGCCCGATTCTTCCTCATCAGGATACTTGTCCATGTTTATCGTGCTCCATAAGGCGTCCTCATAAATCTCAATGCTGGTTTCCTGGCCACGCTGTTCGATCCAGGCCGCAAAAGCCTGCTGTTCATTCCGCTCGCTTAACTTCCGAAAAATATCTCGCTTGACGCCAAGATAGTCCTTCAACTCGGACTCGGTTTTGTCGGCTACCCAGAAGATGGAGTACTTCCCTCGAGTCACAACCGGTCCACCAATAGTCCCCACCGGGGTTTTGCGCGCCAGGTCGTAAATTTCGGGGTACTTTGTGCGGGTGATATAACCAAGATCCCCTTCAAGGGCGCGTTTGCCCGGACGTTCTGAAAGTTCCAGCGCCGTCTCTCTGAACTTAGCTTCGCTCTTGATATTCTTCTTGAGGTCAAGCACCTTCAATTCGTCGCCCAGAAGTATTTCATAGACATGATACGTGGCCGGGTTGGTGAACTCCTGCGGATGCTTATCATAGTACATTCGGGTGACGCCATCATCGGGCGGCTCCGGCTTGGGAATCGAGTCGCTACGCATCAGGTCGGCCATGGTATACTCTTTGAACAGCCTGAGCTTGCGGATCACCTGGGGATCACTGTCGAGCCCGCGTCGGCGAGCCTCGATCACCAGGACATCGGTGCGCTTGATAGCCGAGATGACCAGGGTCAATGAGTCATAGCTGTCCAGATCGGGTCGCAGGTTAGAGGGGATTTTCTGGATTTCGGTCAGGTACTCAAGGACCGTCATTTGGCCGCCGTCCCATGAACCGAGTATCAACTCTCGTTCGTTGCGATCGAGTTGCTCCACATCGAAATCGTTCCTGGGAAGCGTCTCCAGGAGCATTGGTGGGTACATTTCAGAGCGCTTGTGCAGCAGGTAGGCACAAGTAGTGGTATCGATCGTCACCGGGTACTTCTCACTCATCTCATCGAAGAATTCCCGTTGGCGCATGTACTGTTTGCGCTGGATAATCTGCTGCCGCAAATCGACCTTCATCGACTCGAACTCGCGGCGTTGCTCGTTCGGCAGCTTGTCCACCAGCTTGATCAGATGGTAACCAAGGTTCGACTTGACTGACGGAGATAGCTCTCCCGGTTCCATCTTGAAGGCAACCTGCTGCACCTCGTCCACCAGCGCCCCCCATGTGAAATAGCCCAGGTCCCCCTTGTTCTTCCTGGCCGAGGGATCAATTGAATACTCAAAGGCGATCTTCTCGAAACTCTCACCACTGGTGAGACGCTCAAGAAGAGCCTGGGCCGTATCGGAATCGCTCACCACGATGTGCGAGGCGCGAATCTTGTATTCAAGATGGTTCCAGAAATCATGGACTTCGGCGTCACTGACGGAAGCATTATCCACGACCTCCTTCTGGTACAATATGTCCAGGAGGAACTTATCCTTATTCGCCAGCACTACCTGGGCCAGTTCCTGTGATCTGTCGATACCAAGTTCATAAGCAGCCTGGATGAGCATGCGGATTACTATCAGACTGTCCAGCCGCTCCCGCTTCTTATCGAATTCATCCTGACCGCTGCCAAAGGCGTAGTGCGCCACCGGGTAGAAGTTCTCAAACTCCTCGGACGTAATCTCATAGCCGTCCACCACTGCAACCGTCGGACCACCTGAGCCGCCACAACCCGACAGTATGGCCGATAAGGATACCATTAGAATGAGTATTACTGCTTTACCTGCTTGCATCATTTAATACCTACCTTTGATTAATCATCCTATCTTCTACAAGGCATACACCATCCGGTTCCTCCACCTCGAGGATCGGGAGCAGACAGTATATGATATGTGGCCTGAATTGCCAAGTTCTTTTGCCGATGGGGAATATGGCTCCGAGGGCTACTCGTAATCTGCTTCCAGATAATCCATTGTCTGCGACTGACGGCTGATTTTCTGCGTCAGTTTCTTGGTGAATTTCAAGGCCGAATTCTCGCCATATACTTTCAGCATGTGGTTCATGGCGATTACTTCGGAGATGACGGTGATATTCTTTCCCGGTGATATCGGCACTTTCACCACCGGCAACTCGCAGCCGAGTACCGTTGTGAGCTTGTCCTCTATACCCAACCGTTCATACTCCTCGTTATCCGACCACAGCGTCAGATTGACCTCGACCTCGATTCGTTTCTGCATGCGAATGGCTCGTATGCCGAACAGTTCCTCAATGTCTATGATCCCCACGCCCCGGATTTCCATGTGATGTCCCAGAAGTTCGGAACTGGTGCCGATGATGACATCGGGCGCCGTGCGCGTTATCTTGACGACATCATCCGCCACCAGGCGATGGCCGCGTTCGACCAGGTCCAGCGCCACCTCCGATTTGCCGATACCGGATTTGCCGGTGTAAAGGAGTCCCACACCGTAAACATCGACCAGCGACCCATGCACGTTGATAGTAGGGGCGAACAGCAAATCGAGGAACCCCGAAAGCCGATTGGTCAATTCGGCCGTGGTCAGGCGACTGGAGAACACCGCCGTGCTGTGCTCGTCGGCCTCTTCAAGAAATCCACTCGGCGGGACAAAGCCCTTGGAGATGATGACCATCGGTACATCATGCTCAAACAGCAGACTGGAGACCTCTCTCAGTCGTTCCGGCGCGAGATCACGAATGTATGCGAGTTCCGTCTCGCCCAGCACTTGTACCCGTTCACCGATAAATCGCTCAAAGAATCCGGTGAGTGCCAGCCCGGGTCGATGCAATTCCGGACTGGTAATGACCTTCCTCATTCCCGCCTCAGTATTGAGAAGGGTGAGTTCCAGATCCTGGTTACGCGAACTGTAAAATTTGTCAACAGTGATACTGGACATACGCAATCAATATACAATGGGACACAGGTGGAGCAAGCAAGAAAAAACCAAAAACGAAGCCCCGCAGGGGGCGGGGCTTCTCACAAGCAGACCGTTTAATGACTGGTCCAAGTCGGAGGTAATCAGTTGTCGATCATCTCGCGGAGTTCGTCGAGCTCCTGGTTCAGTTCGTGACGTAACTCCTTTTGCATTTTCAGCATTTCCTTGCGAAGTCTCTTCATCTCACGCTTGAGTTCACCGCTATCAAAATCGTCCGGATCGAAATAGCCGGTGACCAGCGGGGCATGCAAATTCGGAATGCGGATATTCAGACCATGGTCCAGGTCATCCAACTCGTCCAACTCATCCAGCGCATCAAGCGCGTCCAATTGGCGCAGGCTGGACAGACCATTAAAGCCATGGAAGATGTTGCCGTATCGAGAGCCGCCAGGCGACTCATCGATCTCGACCTCCACGGTAAACTCGGCTTTATCACGCATCACAGTGATACTGACCTGCTCGCCAGGGTCGGTGTCGAGTATGTACTCGACCACATCGCCGACGTCGCGCATCTTATCGGTATCAATGGAGACAATAATATCGCCGGCTTTCAATCCGGCATCTGCAGCAGGTGAATCTTCCTCGACTTCCCGAATCAGCGCGCCCCGACCTCGCTCGACTCCGAAGAACTCACCCAATTGATCGGTGAGATCGCTGAGATGAACGCCGATATAGGAATGGCTCCGTCCGAAGGGGACTTTGTAATCATAACTGAACTGAGAACGCCGGTCCAGATCACGTCGGCCGCGGGGTCGTTTGGCCAGTTCGACCTGAACATCAAGCGCTTTGCCGTCACGGAACAAACCGATTGTGATCTGATCCCCCTCCCCATGCTCAGCCAGCATATCGACCAGATCATCGTAATCGGTGATGCTCTCACCATCAATCGAGACGATAATGTCGTCGTTTTCCAGCCCGGCCTCTTCCGCCGGGGAGTCATCGACCACTTCATTCACGATAACACCGTATTTGACCTCAAGATCGAAGGCCTCCGCCAGGTCATAGTCGACCGACTGCGTCACCACACCGAGCCAGGCGCCGCGATCGGAGCGAGAGCTCTTGGCAATAGCGGCGCCGAACACCAGGGCCGCCAGGGCCAGCACTACCAGAGTTATCTTCAGGAAACATTTCATCTTGTCACCTCAGGGTTCAGTCCAATGTGATATCTTTGCTTGTTTATACGATGACTTTGGTGTGGAGTTTCATTTGGGACTGGGAGGCGCCGCTGAACTGTTACGCGAGTGAAACTGCCTCCACGAATCGCCTGCATGCACGGGAGCACAGGGGTATTGCTATGGATGAAAACGACTGGTAAAACCGGTTGACAAAACGCCGAGAAAGAATATAATGGAACCTGCCCAAGGTGGGTACAATCAGGACACTCCCCTGTAGCTCAGTTGGTAGAGCAGCTGACTGTTAATCAGC
>JAUXBJ010000163.1 GCA_030619425.1 bacterium | reverse complement strand
CGAGGGGACCCAGCAACTCTTTCGGTTGGCGATTCCCTGGATAGTGGCGCTTACGCTCGGCTACACAGTTGTCTACGACGAAATAGAACGAAGCCTCCATTCGATGCTTGTGCGCGAACTGGTCAAGCCTTTCTTTAATTCCGAGATGAACAAGGCGGGAGCCCAGCTGATTCTAACGACTCACGATACGACTCTGCTGGACCCTGATTTATTCAGACGCGATCAGATTTGGTTTACGGAGAAAAACGAGGAAGACGCAACCTGTCTGTATCCTCTATCCGACTACAAGCCAAGAAACGGTGAGGCTTTGCAAAAGGGTTACTTGTCAGGCCGCTATGGTGCGGTGCCCATTCTGAAGGCGTTTAGCAAACATGACACCGAAGCCTAGATCGCACGACAGCTATAGACGTCGCAAACCTGCCTTCGAGCCGAGAAGTCGGATCTTGGTGGTGTGCGAGGGAGAGAAGACAGAACCTGGCTACCTCGACAGCTTGAAACGGACTCTCGGATTGCACCCTCAAGAAATAGAAGTTTGCGGCAAGGAGTGCGGCAGCGCGCCAATCAGCGTCGTCAAGTTCGCTAAGGATAAGGTGGACAGCGCTGGTGCTAGCTCGACACGAGACAAGTATGACTCAGTCTGGTGTGTCATGGATGTGGAGAAACCGAAACGACCGACTCTCAATAACGCTATGAACTTGGCTAAGGGAAACAACTTTGAGGTCGCGCTAAGTAATCCATCGTTTGAGTACTGGTATTTGCTACACTTTGAGCAATCTGCAAAGCCATTTCCTAGCTGCTATCAGTTGATCAAGTACATAAAGAAAGAGCACGGTATAGACTGTGATCGTGATTGTGATAGACTACTTGAGCTTCTGATGGTCAATATGGACGTCGCACTTGAGATCTGCAGAATTGTTCGTGGTACAAGAGGTTGGAAAGATGATCTTAGAAAATACAATCCGTCCACGGACGTCGACAAACTCGTGGAAGAACTTCGGGCGATTGCCGCTCAGCCTCGACGCTCACGGTAAGCACCCCCATGAAAATACTCGCGCTTGAGCCGTATTACGGCGGGAGTCATAAGGCGTTTCTCGATGGTTGGTCGTCGCGCAGTCGCCATGAGTGGACGATCCTCAAGTTGCCGGCGAGCAAATGGAAATGGCGGATGCGACACGCCGCGATCACATTCGCCGAAGACGTCGCCATCAGGTTGGGGCAGGGCGAATCGTGGGATTTAATCTTCTGTTCCGACATGCTCAACCTGGCCGAGTTTAAGGGACTCGTCGACGAGCGCGTGCAAAGGTTGCCGTCGGTTGCTTACTTTCACGAAAACCAACTCACCTATCCCGATCGCTATCCCAAAGAATGGGATCGACATTTCGCCATCACCAACTTCACGACCTGTCTCGCCGCCACACAGGTTTGGTTCAACTCAGAGTTTCACCGTCACTCGTTTCTGACGGCGCTACCGAAATTTCTCCGTCGTATGCCGGATTACCGACCGCTTGATGCTGCTGAAACCATTCATGCGAAGTTGTCGGTTCGTCCTCCGGGAGTCGAGGAATTCGCGGCGCGCCCTCCCCGTTCCGACGGTCCGATGCGTATCCTGTGGGCGGCGCGCTGGGAACACGACAAGGGGCCGGATAGCTTCTTCGAGGCACTGAGGATACTCAAGGAAGGTTCGACGGCATTCCGCCTGAACGTCATCGGTGAACAGTTCGAGGAGACCCCAGAGGTTTTCACCTGGGCGCGGGAGTTTTTCTCGGGCGAAATTGTTCGATGGGGATGGCAAACCTCGCGTGAGGAATATGTCGCGGCCTTGCAGGAATCCGACGTAATCGTCTCAACCGCCGAGCATGAGTTTTTCGGTATCAGCGTCGTGGAGGCAATCGCCGCCGGCGTCTACCCCCTATTGCCAAGGCGTCTGAGTTATCCGGAGATTCTGAGGCTGGGGACCGATGATGGCGCCGACGCATTTTTCTATGACGGCAGCACACAAGACCTGGCTGCGCGATTGGCTGAATTGGCTGAACGGATTGAGCAATCACAGTTATGGTTAGATCACCCCGACCGACTGCACGAGACTGTCAAGAGGTTCTACTGGCGTAACCTGGTCGATCAATTCGATGACGCAATAGCTGCATCATGATCTGCCCGCGTTGTGGCGGTGTGATCTTCAGATCGCGCCTCATGGTGGTAGTTTCCCGACGGGTCTGACGACCCGTCGGGCACAACAATTAGAGATTGCCACGGTCGCCTACGGCGACCTCGCAATGACGAGTGCAGCGTTTTTCAACAGCCTGCTAATGGGCGATTGGATTCCGATGCCTCCGGATCAACCACCGAACAACTATCGCGAGAACATAGCTTACTCCGGCGATGAGCACGATAGTAGCACCGGCCGGGAAGTTCGTCTCGTAGCTGACGGCAAGACCGGCAATAATGAAGAAAATGCAGAAGGCCACCGCGCCGATCATCATTTGTCGAAAAGTTCGTGAAAACAAGCCGGCCACCGCAGCGGGCAGCGTGAGCAGCGCGATGACCAACACTACCCCCACGACAGTTACGAGCACGACCACTGTTAGCGCCGCCAAGCAGAGCAACAGAATGTAGTAGACCTCCACCCTGATGCCGCGAACGCGAGCGAACTCGGCATCGAAACAAACGGCCAGGAATCGATTGTAGAGTAACAGCGTCAGGGCTACAATAAGCAAGTCAAGCCCCAGCAGGATGCTGAGATCGGAGTCCGATACCATCAGGATGTTTCCGAACAGGTAGCTCATCAGTTCCTGGTTGTAGCCGGGAGTTTGCGAAATAAACAGGATCCCCGTAGCCATGCCGACCGCCCAGACGGCGCCGATGATCGTGTCCTCGCGCTGCCGCGCCCGAAGCGTGACCCAACCGATCACAACCGCTGCCAGCAGAGCCGCCGCTATCGCACCGTACAACGGCGTGACCGCATCCCAGTTGTGAACGGCGATAAGATATCCCGCGATACCCATGCCACCAAGGACACTGTGCGCGATGCCGCCGGCAACATAAGTAATGCGCCTGGCGACAACGAAACTACCCACCACGCCACAGGCCACAGCGGCCAGGAGGCCTGCAATCAGGGCGTTGCGTATGAAAGCGTATTCTAATATGGCGCTGAGCAGATCAGGCATGGTCCTCGCCGTTGGTAAAACGCCGGTCGTGACGTACGATACGAAGGTCGCGATCGCGATACCATTCCCCTAACATCTCGCTGCTTACCTCGCCGGTTGGGTGGACATCGACCGTTCGGTTTACACACACAACCTGCTTGACGAACTGGCCCACGAAGGCCGGATCATGCGATACCATCACCACCGTCATTCTTCCCAACAGGCTTTCAAACAGTTGGTACAGTTCGCGCTGCAACAACTGGTCGATGTTGGCGGTCGGTTCGTCCAAAATCAGCAGGTCCGGTTCGCAGGTGAGGGCGCGGGCAATATACATCCGTCGCTGTTGACCACCGGAAAGCTCGGAAAACAACTGTCGGGCACTATCAGCTAATCCCACTTGCTCAAGAGCCTTCTCGGCTGCTTTACGATCAGCGGCGTTGTAGCGCCCTCCGCTTCCGGCTCTGCCCAGTCGGCCCATCAGGGCAACGTCCATAACGGTAATGGGAAAGTGCAAATCAAGAGAGGTCTGTTGCGGCATGTAGCCGATACGGCCCCGCATCGTCTTAGGCGTCTGACCGAAGACTCGTACATGACCAGAGTCGGGCATCAGCAAACCCAGAACCAGCTTCAGCAACGTAGTCTTGCCGCCACCGTTAGGACCGACCATCCATACAAAATCGTTCTCGGCTACCGTCAAGTCGACCTTGTCGAGCACCACCCCCCCGTTGTAGGAAAACGTAACGTTCTCAAGATTTATCGCAGCGACGTTGGCCATCGTCACCTCCCTTACTCTAATCCCAGGTCTTCAGTGCTCACGCCGCCAAGCACACGCGCGAGTTTATCAGCCATCTCTTCCAGGTTAGTCAGGTAGTCATACGCCAATGGATCCAGCGGCAGGACCTCACCGCCGATGGCGGCCGCAATCGTCTCCGCCGACTTCTGTGCAAACTGTGGCTGAACGATGATAACGTCGACTTTGTCTCGCCTCGCCTGTTTGATTACATCCGCCAACTGAGCCGGTCCCGGTTCCTTACCATCAACCTCTACCGCCACCTGGTTAAGGCCGTAGGCTCGCGCGAAGTGACCATAGGCCGGATGAAACACATAAAACGTCTTCCCCTGCACGTCGGACAGCCGCCGCCTGATGCGCACATCGACACTGTCCAGATCGTTCAGAAACGACTGCAGGTTGACCTGAAACCAGGATTCATGCTGCGGGTAAAGGTGGGTCAACTCCTGAAGAACAGTTTGCGCCATCACCTTCACCTTAGCCGGATCCAGCCAGACATGAGGATCAACGCCACCGTGATCGTGTCCATGTCCCGCGTGAGGCTCGTGCTGATCAACCGAACTGGAGTCCTCGATCCCGCTGCTCATATCGACCAGGCGCAGGTCACTGTGCAGCCCACGCACCTTGGGCAAGAGTCCGGACTCGAACGGCACGCCGATGCTGAAGTACAGGTCCGCTTGTTGCAGTCTGACCATCTGTTGCGGCGTCGGTTCATAGGTGGCGGGAGACCGACCGGGACCGACCAGCACCTCAACATCGACATACTTCCCCCCAACCCGTTCAACAAAATAAGCCTGCGGCTGAACACTGACTAGTACCTGTATCTTTTCAATATCAGAGGAGCAGGTAGAGCCGGGCAGCCCAACCACTAACGCCGGTAAAATCAACGACGCTGTGATCGTGGCGGAGCATACCCTGTGTGTGATGGACAACATGCCTCAGCTTCCGACCGTTGATCGCTTCCGGTTCGACGGATGCACCGTCTTAGGTCCTGATTGCTTGTCGCACACCAAATGGAACTCATGACACTGGCGACACTCTTCGACCGCGTGGTCCTCGGCGAATTCGTCCCAATGTCGTTTTTGCTGGGGTGAGAGCACACCTGTTCCCTTGCAGAGGGGGCACGAACTCTCCAGCGCCGCAACTACAGCGTTCCTGATGAAATCGGAACGGTTGGGTAGGCCGTTCATAGCTTCACGAAGCGACTCATCGACCTTGAAACTAATCACCTCCGACTTGCCGCGCGTTTCAGACATAGCACCTCCTTCGTCGTATGCTGCGGTGTCGACCACATTGCGCCGGGTCCCGGAAGCCTCCGACGGATGCACTCTCACCGGAGGGCCAACACTATACGTAAGTAATACCTTGTATTACCGTGCTGTCAAGTTGTTTCGACGCCCGGCCGAGTTCCCTCGCCGTCGCCATCTTTGTTCCAGAGTATGGCAGGACCGAATTACCTTGACCCTCATCGACACCGGTGGTATTCTAAGAAGGGACCAAGACTATGCTGTACTCCCGTTTGACAT
>JAUXBJ010000292.1 GCA_030619425.1 bacterium | reverse complement strand
TTCTTCCAGGCCTGGTAGCCGCCGTGCGACTCATACGTTTCAACCTTAGGCTGATCCGGATCCTCAACATACTTGAACAGATGCAGCTTCTCATTGTCGGCTGCCTCTTTCGCGTTGGTGATGACCGGAGAGTAGAACGTCATGCCTCTGACCTCAACTGCTGAAGGATCGCATCGACCTTTTCCGGCGTGAGATTTTCGTAGTAGTCATGATTGATCTGCATCATCGGCGCTGTCGCGCACGAACCCAGACATTCCACACAGATCAACGTAAACAAGCCATCCGGAGTGGTGTCACCCTTCTTGATTCCGAGCTTGTCCTCAAGGTAGGCCACCAGCGAATCAGCACCCATCAGCGAGCAGGATATATTGTGACAAACCTGTATCAGATACTTGCCCACCGGCTGTTTGGGAAACATAGTGTAAAAAGTCGCCGCCTCGGCAATCTCCAGGGTCGGAACGCCTATAACCTGGGATATCTCCCGGTAGACATCGTCGTTCAAGTGCCCTACCTGTCGATAGGCCACTGTCAATGCCGGCAGAACAGCCGACTTGCGCTGAGGGTATTGCGCCAACTTATCTTTGATGCGTTGAACTGATTCCGGCGTAAGAATCATCGATCCACTTCTCCCAACACAATATCTATAGACCCAATGGCGCACACCACGTCGGAGAACATGCCGCCCTCCACCAATCGGGGCAGCGAAGCCAAATTTATAAACGATGGCGGTCTGACTCGCACCCGGCGCGGTCTGTTACTGCCGTCACCCGTGATCAGAAATCCCAACTCCCCTTTGGGCGATTCAATAGCCTGATAGATCGAACCGACCGGCGCCTTGAAACCTTCGGTGATAATCTTGAAATGGAAAATCATAGATTCCATCTTGTACAGCACGTCTTCCTTGGGCGGCAGCACCACCCCCGGTACTCGGGCGCGATAGGGACCTTCCGGCATACCGTCAAGGGCCTGGTTTATTATCCGCAACGACTGGCGGATTTCCTTCAGCCGCAACAGATAGCGATCGTAGGCATCTCCCTTTTCGCCATAGGCGATCTCGAAATCGAAGTTCTCGTAACCGCTGTATGGATTCGCTTTGCGCAAGTCATGCTTGACCCCACTGCCGCGCAGCATCGGCCCCGACAGCGACCACGCAATAGCATCTTCGGCCGATATGACAGCCACGTTGCGAGTGCGGTTGATGAAGATTTCGTTATTGGTCAGCAGGTTCTCATAGTCAGCTAAACCCTCGTTGACCTGCTTGACGGCGCGGCGCACTTTCTTATCGAAATCGACCGGCAACTCATGGGCCAGCCCACCGATGCGAATATAGCTGGTCATCATTCGCTGACCACCGCAGGCTTCGTAAACGTCGATGATAGACTCTCGGTCCCGAAAGGTATACAGAAGCATCGACATAGCGCCGAGGTCGATTGAATGCGTCCCCAACCAGACCAGGTGTGATTTTATCCGAGTCAGTTCGGCCAGACAAACACGAGCCCACTGCACCTTCTCCGGCACCTCGATGTCCATCAGTTTCTCTACCGCCAGACAGTAGCCGAGGTTGTTCGACATCGGCGCCAGGTAATCCATACGGTCGGTGCAGACCAGCGCCTGGTAGTACAGTTTCGACTCCATCGTCTTTTCGATGCCGGTATGGAGATACCCCACCACCGGTGTGGCCTTGACCACTCGTTCACCGTCGAGCTCCACCACCACTCGCAGGACACCGTGCGTAGAGGGATGTTGCGGACCCATATTGAGGGTGACGGTTTTCTGCTCGGGCATTACCTGATCACCTCGGGTGGCTCGTCTTTGTTCCAACTGAATTGGGGTTGCTCGTAGGTGAGCGGGAAATCTTTGCGCAGTGGATGTCCCTCGAGATCATCCGGCGTCAGTATCCTGGTAAGATCGGGATGACCCACAAACTCAACCCCGAACAGATCAAAGACCTCACGCTCCATCCAGTTGGCCCCGGGCCACAGATCGCACAGTGATGCTATCCTGGGAGCCTCCGAGGGAAGATGCACTTTCAGGAAAAAGCGATGAGCATGAGTCAGGGAGTACAGGTTGTAGATCAGTTCGAAGCGACCCTCGTTCTCCCGTTCGTGACCAAGCCAGTCGACGGCCGTTATGTCGCTGAGGAACGTGACCTGGAGCTCGTTGTCTTCCAAAAAGGCCTGGCAGATCTCGACCAAGGCCTCCTGCTTGATATAGAAAGACTGTTCGCCGCGAAAATCATCTTCCCTGATTACCGCCTCGCCGAACCGATCCTTGATGAAACCTCTGACCTGCTCTTCCATACCAACGTCCTGTTCCGAATTTCACAATCTCAGCCGGGTCAGCCTTTCAGCCGACTCCGATCGACTCGATCAACCGACCCTGCGGCCCCAGTCTTCCCTTTTGTCCTTGAGAGATTCCTTGTCGACTTTTTCGTAAAGCTTGAGAATACCGTCCATCAATTGCTCGGGTCGTGGCGGACAACCGGGGACATAAATATCAACCGGGATGATGCGATCGACACCCTGCAAAACGGCGTAGTTGTTAAACACACCACCGCACGAAGCACATGCCCCCATAGCGATAACCCACTTCGGGTTGGGCATCTGTTCGTACAGCGTCTTGATCACCGGGGCCATTTTCATCGATACTCGACCGGCTACAATCATCAAGTCCGCCTGCCGAGGCGACGGACGCATAACCTCCATGCCGTAGCGCGCCAGATCGAAATGCGGCGCAAAGGTGGACATCATCTCGATAGCGCAGCAGGCCAGTCCGAACCCGAGCGGCCACATCGAGCGGCGATGAGACCAGTTGACCATCTTGTCGAGGGTGGTCAGAATTATCGAATCAGGGATTTTCTCTTCTATTCCCATTTCAGCGCACCCCGACCAAGTATATAGAAATAGCCAACCAGCAGGATTACCACGAACACGAGCATTTCAATGAAGCCGAACAACCCCAGACTGCGCGATATCACCGCCCAGGGATATAGAAAGATTACTTCGATGTCGAAAATTACAAACAGGATAGCCACCAGGAAGAATTTGACCGGTACCGGCTCCCGGGTACTGCCGACCGGCTCCATACCACACTCGTATGGCTCCAGCTTGCGGCCCAGTTTGGTTCGTTTGCCGATAAGAACCGACATCACTACGAACACGACCGCCAGAAGGGAGGCGGCTACCAGCAGAAACAATATGGGGTAAAAAGTCTCAAACATTCATCACACCACTGATTTCCTCGCCAAACATTGCCCCAACTGTAGCCATAATAGACAGGCATGTCAAGAGAATTTCGATTTGTTTACAGCCGGGCTGCGGGCAGCCATAGCCATGCGTTCAGTGACCTCGCAACAGACCTACTGCCTTGCGGGACCGGCTGTTACGGAGCACATACAGCCCTATAGTTCTGTCCCGGGAATACATAAAGTCTTGTGCCCGGCGAGTATTCAGACCGGCGGGAAATCGCCGCCATGCGGGGTGATCTGACTGTATCGTTTTCCCATAACAACACCTTATACAGGTGTTGCACTTCGTTTGTGAGTTTAGGGTATCCAGTCTGCGAGTCCGGAACTGGATGCCGGATCAAGTCCGGCATGACAAATCTATAGGTGGACGGTGTATGTCTTCGTGCACTGGCTCATACGTCCAGGACGCGGCAGAGAAGGGCGTCCGCCACGCACTAATAAATACTTTGCTCATTCAATACTCTATGGCCATATCGGAACGTAATAGCAACTATTCTTGCCTGTTTCGTGGCGCGTGGCAAGTTCTAGCTCCACCATGATGCCGCCTACCATTGAGTACTTGCAGGATCCGTTGCGGTACTCCGTCTCGTAACGCAGACGGAAGTAAGGAGAGTTAAAAATACAGCCACCTCTCAGTCGGTCAAACGCGTATTCTATCATTTCGTAGGTAATGGGTTTGGTTGGTTTTGTATTATTTTTCCCCACATACATTTCAATGGTC
>JAUXBJ010000104.1 GCA_030619425.1 bacterium | reverse complement strand
TGTTCTCTGATAGTTGTTGAAGGGTATCCATTATTCCTACCTGGTATCTGCCTTTGGCTGGTTCTCGATTATTGACATAATTCTCTCGCGACACGAGCGCGTTGCACATTCGCTGCAAAAGGGAAAGTCATCCTCAAACTGGAAGATGTCTTTCGGCCCGGCCACTAACACGCCGCTGACGGATTTCAGTGGCTGCATGAGATAGCTATCGCTCAACTCGATGCCGATCTCCTCCGGGTGCAGGGTATCGAACAAAGCACGTTGTCCGCTCACGCGCCAGCCGCAATAGCCGGGACTGAACGGCATGATGCCCATCGACCGGTCCCATCCCCCAGCGACACTTAAGTGCATCTGAAACTTGTCTTGAACGACATCGGCAGCGTTCTCAGTGCTGACCGAGGCGGCCGCGTCAAGCATCGCGCCGAGCGGGAATTCATTCGTTTCAAACAAGCGACGAATCTCCTGCTCGACATCATGGCCGACCGTTACCGCAAAGAGGGCAAGGGCGTCAGCGCGTTGGTAAATGTGCGGCAAAGGCGTTTCCGGTTCGTTGCGGCCGTCACCTGTGTACACCTGCGCAAATTCGTGGATAGCTATCTCCGCGAAGATACCCACCGGTTGTGATAGATGTTCCCAAAGCGCAATGGCCTCACGGGCCGCCGTCAGGGTCGGCTCATCGTGCACAGCGCCCGGCGGTACGCCTTGCTGCTTGAGAATGTCCTCGCTCGAGGGAGCGATTTGCTCTGCCGAGATGTCGATCACACGCCGCATTAACGTATCTCGGGCAAGCTGGACATGCCGTGCCGCCTGGCCTCTGTTTCCATTATGGAGGTCAGGTCGCCAAGCACTGTATCCGACAAGCCGACGGGCTGGTGCTTCGCAACCAGGGTCTCGACCTGTTCAGCGGCACGCGCCCCCAGGGTCCGGCTGCCTTCTTCCTGCCAGCGTGACCGATTGGCGCGGTCGATAGTCGGTCCGGGGAGGTAAACCTCTTCCTTGAGATACTTGAGAGTGTGGTCCGATATGAGCAGGTGTTCCTCACGCAGGAGTTCCTCGAAACGCGGCAGTGATGGAAAATCCTCTTTCGGTTCGATACCGGCTACCATCCGCTTGACCATGCCGCAGATCTCGTTGTCGAGGATCAGTTTCTCAAGGCTGAAGCAACTCTCGAAATCGAGCATGCCCGGCCCGGAGATGTTGTTGATGCCGCTCAGCGCCGCCAGCGTGGCGCCCATCGAAGTCTCAAAACCGGCCTGAGCATCCAGCAGCTTGGCGTCACTGAGTCCAATGTAGGCCTGTGTAGGCAGGCCCAGGTGTTTGCCGATTTCGCTGTAAGCGCAGTCCATCATCATGGTACCGATGTCACCCATCGGCGTGGTCTCGTAGCGCACGTCGAACACGGCCGGCGAACCGCCGTACAACACCGGTGTGCCCGGGTTGGTCAGTTGACTGATTGCCAGCCCGCTCAGTGTCTCGGCGGTATGCTGCACCAGCGAACCCACAAGTGTGATCGGCGCCATGAACCCGGACAACGGCATCGAGATGTACTCCACCGGTATCGAATAACGCGCGCAGTCGATCAAGTTCTGTGAGGTGACATTGCTCCACTTGAGCGGCGCCGTCGGGCAGCAGGAGAAAATCGTCAGGGGACGGTCAGCCAACGCATTCTCTGAGCCGCGAACGGCCAGTTGCAACTCCTTCATGATCTCGAAAGCATGAACGGTGAAAGCGCCCGTGATCACCGGTTTCTCACAGAACATCAGACTGAGGTAGAGACGATAGCTGTCGGAGATCATTTCGTGGACGTCGGCGGGAACCATTGCGGTAGACTGCGAGGCGATATGTTCCAATGACGCCATCAGTTTCGTGTACTTGACATAGTCTTCACCGGTAGGACGACGCGAATGCTGCGACTCATGATCCAGAATGTTGATAGCGGATGAGCCGGGCGTGAAGTTGACGTTCATGTCCGACAGGTCGACAGATTCGTTACCCAGCGAGTCATACAGGCGAAAAGAGCCCGGCGCGGTTTGCAGGGAGCGATCGATAATGTCCGGTGTAAAGTAGGCTCGTTTTGTGGCGTTGTCGATCCGCGCCGAATGATCACCGAGCAATGCGAGTACGGCCTCGTTATGGATCTCAACCCCAAGTTTGCAGAGCAACTCTCTGGCTTCGGCGATGATTTGTTCAATAAGCTGATCGGAAAGAAATCGTACCGTTGGTCTCACAGGGGATCTCCTTGTCCGAATTGGCTGTGACCATAACGGACGTTGCAGTCACAGCGTTTGTGTTTGCTGCAATGTCGATCAAGAGAGTGGTCTTGTCAAGCCCTGCAATTGTCGTTTCGCGGGGTGATTGGTCGCCTTTGTGTACAACGACCTCAGGTGACAGGCAAGCCTGTTCTTCGCGCTTCGCGCGCGCCTCGCCGGTCCCTTGCATATTATTCTGTGGCGTTGGGTGTCTCTGCCCGACGCCACCCCAATGGGCGCCGGATTCAATCTTCGCAGGCTTGTAGGTCAAAACCCCTAGCCCGAAGGGGCGTCCTGGGCACAGTCGAAGGGCGGGTCTCGACAAATGAAAGGCTCCCGCTTCAAACATATATGAGCTGGCAACCCGTGTCTGGTAGTTGCCGATTGGAGAATCAGGCGAGGCAGCCTATATTGGGCGGATGGATTATATCGGTGAAATCGCCGGCCTGTCGGTGGCCTTTTTGTGGGCTGTGACGTCAATTTTCTTTGCCGAAGCCGGCAGATCAATCGGCTCGTTTCGAGTCAACGTCATCAGACTCCTGATTGCAGTGGGACTTTACACCATAGTGCTGCTGGTGGTCTCGGGCCAACTCTTTCCGGATGATCTTAACAGCCGACAGGTCTTCTGGCTGGCTTTGTCGGGACTGGTCGGGCTGGTGATCGGTGACGGTTGTGGTTTCAAAGCGTTGGTGATGATCGGCCCGAGGCTCACCACTGTCATGTATTCAAGCGCCCCGATCATGGCTACCGTTGTAGCCTGGCTGTTTCTGGACGAGACATTGAGCTGGTGGAGTCTGTTAGGTATCGGCCTGACCATTACCGGAATAACCTGGGTGGTTCTGGAACGGCGTGGTAAGAATAACCACGAGATATCGGCCCGACAGCGCGATCATCCCGACTCCGGGTCTCTGGCCAAAGGTGTCCTGCTCGGGGCAGGCGCAGCGGCTGGTCAGGCGATCGGGCTGGTGATGGCCAAGCATGGAATGGCCAATGCCGGGGGAACGGTGGAGCCTCTGGAGGCGTCGTTCATTCGTATGGCGGCGGCCATGATCCTTATCTGGCTGCTGGCCACTCTGCGCGGTCATCTGCCGTCTGTACTCTCCGCCATGCGGCAAGGGAAACCTGTTGCATTCTCCGCCGCCGGTGCGGTGGCAGGTCCTTTTCTGGGCGTGTGGATGTCATTGGTGGCGGTATCATACGTCGCTGTCGGCGTGGCCGCGACCTTGAACGCTATGACGCCGGTGGCTATTATCCCGCTGGTCATTCTGTACTACAAGGAGAAAGTGTCGCTCCGAGCCACAGTGGGCGCCATTGTCGCTGTTGCCGGAGTAGCTATTCTCTTTCTAAGTTGATGATGTATCTTGACTACAATCGGTTCCGGTCCCTGGTGGATGGATACTTTGAGCGCTTTAGGGGTTCACCTGAAATATCAAAGTGGCAGGTTGACCGTAACTTTGGGTACTTCGATATAGTCCGGTTCTTTGGAGCAGAAGCTGTGGATCCAGCCGAGATTGCAATCACATATCAGGCTGAACCGTTCGAATTCACCGACGATCGTATTGCACGGTTTGCGGTGGAGATCGAGAAGCGTATGACGGCTGAGGGTCGGCTATACAGCGGTCCCCCTGTCATGAAGCAGGTGGAAGCGAATCTGGCCGGACCGAACAGGAGCTTGACGGTTCAACCCTGTCACTATGGATTGCAGGCGGGGAGTTGCCTGGCTCTCGACTACCGGCACCCTCTGTTTGATAATCATGGCGGGACTCTTCGGGAATACTATCTCTCGGAAACTAAATCGCGTGAGGTCAGAGATAACCCGCTGGCCATCTGTCTGGGCGTGTCAGCCTGGGTCGTTGCAGAGTCGGCGGAGGGCCGCGAGTTGTTGGTCGTGAATCGAGCAGCCCACCTGGCCTCGCTGGAATCATCGTTCGGCCCTTCAGTGGCGGGATCGGTGGAGTACGATGTCGGCGGCGCCAACCTATTGGAGTTGTTGCACGGTTCATTGGCCGCCGAGACATCTGACGAACTGGGATTGGCGCCTACGGAGTACCAGTGCGTCCCGCTGGCCCATGCCCGTGAGATATTCCGCGGCGAACGGCCCCAACTGTTTGGGGCGATACTGACGCACCTCACGCCCACCGAGTTGACCGCCCGGCTGGAAAGGCTTGATCCGGAAAGGCGAGAGTTTGACGATTATGAGTTCCTGCCTCTGGGGATAGATACTGCCGGTCCGGGCCGATGGGTTGACCAGTTGAATTTCGAAGGGGGGATGAACCTGGAGTTGCTGTCGCAGTACTATCGGACACAGAAGAGTTAACGAGCGGCCTGCGCTGGCCGTGCCGCAGAGGGGGTCGGATAAGCCGGCAAGAAAAAGCGAGGAGTTGCAAAATATAGCACAAAAAAGCCCGTCCGGCACCGGACGGGCGTCAAGAGCTATATTGCCAGATTCGACTACTGGTCGACCTCATCGACATCAGTGGCGGGACGAGTCAGTTTATCGACAACCTCACTGATTTCATCCGGCCGCCTGTCCCTCAGCTTCCCCTTGTACTTTTTCAATTGACCCTTGACCTTGTCAACCGCTACGGAAATAGAGTTGTACATGTCATCGGTTTCACCGGTGCCGCTCAAACTCTGGTTGTAAACCTTTACCCTTAGCTCAGCCTTGTGCACGTGACGCTCGGTATCCAGAACCAGGTCGGCCGAGATGATATTCTCAAAGTAACGAGTCAGCCCTTCCACCTCGGTCTCGGCTCGTTCTCGCATCTCATTGGTGAGATCAAAATGGCGAGCAGTGATCGTTTTTTGCATGGCTGAATTTCTCCTTTCCTGGCGAAATCCATCTAAAGGTTTATCGAAATGACAGCGTCGCTGCACGGAATGACGGACTGTCTGTTCTTCCTATGAGAAGATGCTTTCTCTATTATACCACTTCCCTGAGGCAGATATTCAAGATATCGAACTCCGCTACTTTGATCGAAACTGAATCCTATAGCCCTACCCGGCTACTCCGCCGAAAGTTGCCAACGCAAACACCATCCTCTCTTGTATTATGGCGAAACAAAAGTGTAACCGCTACTACTATTTCATACGAAAAACAACCGACTAAGGTTGTACTCGCATGCGGCTTTTCGTCGTGTGAACTTCCAAGGTCGTCGCGTACTCTTTGGGCACCTCGAAGAAACTCCCGCCCTTCGGCAATTCAGCGCCCCGTTATTAGACCCTCTTGCGAAGACGGGCTGACGGTATTTTCAACTCTTCGCGATACTTGGTGACAGTTCGTCGGGCCAGTCGGATCCCTTCGTCATTCAGTCGGCGGAATACTTCCTGATCGGAAAACGGCTTATCGAAGGCTTCGCTCTTGATGATCTCCTCGATACGCTGTTTGACCGAACGTTTCGACATATCCGAGCCGTCGGCCTTGGCGATCCCTGAATTGAAGAAGTACTTTATCTCTTTTACGCCGAACGGCGTCTGCACATACTTGCCCGACGAAACCCGACTGATCGTGGCCACGTTCATTTCCACGGCCTGGGCGATTTCCTCCATGATGAGCGGCTTCAGGAAAGCCGGACCTTTCTCGAAAAACTCAGCCTGCCGTTCAATAATCGCTTCCATAACCCGGATCATGGTGGACCGGCGCTGCTGAATGGCATTCATCATCCATCGCGCCTGTTCCAGTTTTTGCCTGATATACTGCTTGGTGTCCTTGGGTGTCTCGTTGCCTCGCCGGATAAGATTGCGGTAACTGGCGTTTATGCGCAGCCTCGGGACATAATCATCATTGTGCATAACCAGGTACTTGTCATCGAAGCGCTCTACCATCAAATCCGGAATCACCGGCATAGCACCGGAATCGAACCGACCATGGGTCGGGGTCGGCGAGAGACTCTTAATCACTTCCATCGCCTGCTGCGCCCTTTCTACCGGGACACCCACCAGCCGAGCCACCTGAAGGATCGACTTGCGATCGAGTTCATTGATATGTTCATCCACGATTCGCCAGGCCAGGCAACCCTCCATACCCTTGTCCCGCATCTGAATCATGAGTGATTCCCGAAGATCGCGCGCCGCTACACCGGTGGGATCGAATCGCTGGACGAGAGCAAGTACTTCCGCGATCTTGGATTCCTCCAGCTCTAGCTCGGCGGCCATTTCAGCGACGCTTATTGTCAGATAGCCGTCGGGAGCGATATTTCCGATAACATACTCGGCTATTAGATGCTCCTCCTCCGATAACTTCAGCATGGCCAACTGGTCGCTCAGATGAGTGAACAGGCTCTCCTGTTGGGCGGCGGGACCTTCAAAGCGCTCCTCCTTTTCCTCGCGCGGCAGGTTAACTTTGTAGCCCACATCTTCGTCGGCGAAAAACTGATCCCAATCGACACTGTCATCACTTTCCTTCTTGTCGTCGGCCGCAACATCGAACTCCGACTCTTTGTCAAGATCAAGCTGTTC
>JAUXBJ010000249.1 GCA_030619425.1 bacterium | reverse complement strand
AGCTTCTCCCTGGTAGCGTCGTACGATCGTGAGAACTATGACAAGTATGTTTGGGACAACGATCGCCTGAATGAATACTCCCGGCCCGAGCCCGGTTTTGAGCTATTTGATATTCCAATCACGTTGGAGGATCTGCGGTGTTTGTATGGAAAAGGCGCCAATCCCTGTGACGATTCCAGCTTTCACCCTCTCAGTTATCCCATTTCCCGTCCATACTTTCACGCCGATTACGGCGACTCCGTGTTCTACTTTGTTCCGCATGACTACAATGCTTTCCAGTTAGATGTGAATACTCCGATTCGGAAGCGCTATCCGGATACACCCGACCCCAGAGGGATAGCTATAGAGGAGCTAACAGACGATCACTACACCGAGGACGGTTATTTAAAGTTCTTCGAGTATGAGTTCACTATAGAGAATCTCTTGCCGACCGTGCCCTATTGGGTGAATGTGACGGCCTTCGATTTCGGCTCACCCGCAGGCGGCGTTGAAGCCCTGGAGACACCGGTCACGCAAGGACCAAAAGAAGCGTATCCCTTTAACTCTGAAGCCGAGGCGACCGGGACATCCGACGAGGTGTACGTATATCCCAACCCGTATATTGTTGAAGATGACTACCGTGCTCGCGGTTTTGAACTGCGAACGCGTACGGACCTGCCGGACTATCGTGTGCACACGATTCACTTTACCAACCTGCCGCCGAGATGCACCATCAGAATCCACTCCCCTGACGGCGACCTGGTGCGCGAGATACGTCACGACTTTGATGCCTCCGACCCGGCCGGGCGCGATCATGAATGGCACCTGGTATCTCAGAACCGACAGTTGGTAGTGACCGGCTGGTACTACTGGACGGTGGAATCGCCGGGCGGCCGGGTCCAGATGGGCAAGCTGGCGATTATCATGTAGCGAGCCGTGACCCCCAAAGAGAATGGCGAAAAGGGATGGAAATACTACTTGACAATATGTGCGCTGTACCGTACATTATGTTAGTTATAAGTAACATTCGGTGACAAGATGAAGCTCAAGAACCACATTAAGCAACATCGCGCCAGACTGGACCTGACCCAGCAGCAGTTGGCCGAGAAGGTCGACGTGCGCAGACAGACCATCCTGGCCATTGAGAAGAATCAGTACGCACCATCGGCGCTGCTGGCCTTTCGCATATCCCGAGTGCTCGGTATGCGTCCAGACGAACTGTTTGAACTAGAGGAATAGGAGGATTGGTATGAGAACCGAGATGGATTTCATGCGCATGGATGAACACCAGCGGATCTGCTGGCTGAAAGCCAATCGCATTCTGATCTTTGTGATCGGTGCCGTCTGGCTGGGTATCATCGGATGGGAACTCTGGCAAAACCGAGTGCCGGTTTTTATGATCGTCATGGTGCCGGCACTGGCCCTGACCCGGCTGGTAGTGTACAAGTTCCTTGTTCGTCGGGCGTAGAGGTTCTGTCTGAAAAGTTCCGGGATTATCAGCGCCCGGACTGTCTTGCGAAGTTGCGGATCACCATAGCGTCAGCCGGTATCAGGCCGAACCGTTCGTAGAATGGGCCCAGGTTTTCGGCACGCACCAGGTCAATCATGTACAACCCGTCGAGTTTCGCCATCATCCTTCGCATCAATTCGCTGCCTATACCCCGTTTCTGACATTCAGGTAATACTTCCAACAGGGGTAGATAAGCGCATAACACACCGTCGGATATCGCGGTGATGAAACCGACTACGTGGCCATTCTCAGAGTCGATGGCCAGCACCACGTGATCGCTTTCATGCAGCAGTCTCAAGTGCGTCTGAGGCGAGGGCGGGTTCGGCCAGCCCACGAAAAAACCCGCGAGTTGCTCCGTGGTGATGCCATGCGGTGAGTTCACGTACTCTATCATAGTTGGATTTCCTGTGCTACGCGCCACGCGGCCGGATGATGAAGATATGACTTTCAGGTTATTGAAGAAGTGTTATTCCGGTCATCGCGAAGCTATAAATGGCTCCTTCCGGTGCGCGATTCGCACTGACAATTGCAGCCTCTTTCAACATCCTCTTGTAAGGTTCTGATCGTCACTGTTTGCGGATTGTCTGTTGCGGTCAGAATACTGTACTGCTCGCAGACTGTCAACGATAAAACCGAACTGAAGTTACCTCGGCGCACACCGACATACCCAGAAGCTCAGCGCAACAGAGTGAGAATTGACTTGTATGTCCATCGTTATTTCGTTATATTTATACTTAAGAAAAAGCCCAAACGCAGGAAAACTCCAAGATGGTATTATGCCAATCGCAGTTCAAGCGGATTGCCCTGATCTCGTTAGCTCTGTTGGCTACGTGTTCAGTTGTCCAGGGAGATCCATTAGTCACACGCAACGATTTTGTCTGCTACGATTCATCCTACGTCTATCCGTGGGCCGTCACCCGACCTGACGTGGCAATCGACGGCAACGGGAACCTGAAACATCTAACCCAGGTCGGTGATCAGAGTCTGCCGTGGCCGAACATCAAGTTCAGTTGGAAGCTTTTGTACAATTCATTCTCTCCTGATGGGGACTTGGATCAACCCTCGATTGGATTGGCTCCTTTCCCCTCATTCAGCGGCGCCGACAGCCTGTGGATAGCCATCGACCGGGCCCGGGTTGACGTCAACGAATCGGGACTTACGGCGGCCGTTTTCGAGGCCTACGCCCAACCCACCGATAGCACGCCCGGATACGACGTGGCGCTTTTTGCGCAGCAGTTCGATCAGTCCGGACAGCCGGTGGACGATCCTGTCGAACTCATGTCAATCGACCTCAATGCTGATCTTTGGGGGGAATTCGATGGTCCCTCGGTTCATGTAAGTAACACCGGTCTGATCGGTGTGGCGACATACTATAGAGATGTGGAGACGAATATAGCTGCCTACCTGTACGATCCGGTGAGTGGCGGCGTAAGTCCCACCATCCATCCTACTGATCTCCCTCACCCGATTGATCAGGAACCGGACTTCACCGGTCACTATGCGTTGCGAGCACCGGCTTGCATTGGGGTGGCCGATGACGGGAGCTTTGTTGTGGCGTGGTTGGTGTATGATGACGCTTTGGAGCATGTCTCCTATGTCGTCTACAATGCCGACTATACACCGGCTACCGAGGTTCTGCTGGCCGACTGCGAATTCGGTTTCTTCGATACCGCCAATTGCGTCTCGTATCGGTCGATGAACGTGTCGATGGATATTGAGTCGGACGGTGATTTCTATCTGGCCTGGTATGGACACTCATGGGGTGGCCGGGCTGATGGTGTGTACATGCGCGGATTCTATGCCGACGGCACGCCGAAGTACGCGGCGATCAACGTTGCCGAGAGCGATCAACTTAACATGCACCCAGCCGACGGAATACATCCGAGGCTCACCTGCAATGACTCCGGCAATGTTCTGGTAGTATGGAGTGATGCTCGTTTTGTCCTGGAATACGCCGGTCCCCAAGCCGCCGAGCGGGCGCTGTTTGCCCAGAAGATCGACCCGCAGGGAAACCTCGTCGGGCATAATTACCGCATCGACGATCCCGGCGGGCGGATCGATCAGTACGGATGGTACGCCGACGCCGACCTGAACAACGCCGGACAGACCGTGGTCACCTGGAAGAACCATGATCTTGACCATACAATCCGCGCCCAGTTGATGCCCTATCACAGCATAGGCAGTTTCGTTCCGGGTGATATCAATTATGATCTGGAGTCCTCCATATCTGATCTGGTGGCATTGATCGATTACATGTTTATGAGTGTACCGAACAGCTTCTGGCCACCGAGCCTGCTTGATTTCGACGGCAACAATTCCAACGGCGATATCTCCGATCTGATCTACATAGTGGACTGGATGTTCAATGACGGCCCCCAACCACACACGCCGTACGAGGGTATCCGGCCACCATTGGAGTGAGGAGGGACTTCAAGTAGCCGTAGCATAGTTGCTGCGGTATTAGAGAATCTTATATCCGGGTCGACCTCGTGTCGGCTCTTCTTCTGAAGTACTCTGGTTGGCAACGGGACAACAGAGGTTTTCCCGCATGGCAGACCGAAACCCCTGCGGTTTCGACATCGCAGACCTCGTCCTGAGCGGAGTCGAAGAGTAATCTTCTTGAACCCACAGCAAGTGAATCGGCACCCGTCAAAGCAGTGGCGTTGGCGTTTTGGCTTGACAACCTGAGCCGGACAGCCACATTTTGAGTTACCTTCAATGTAGCAAGGAGTCAGTTTATGAACACTCGGCGTCGTCCGTGGCTTGCGGCCCTGCTAACGCTAATCTGGCCTGGCCTGGGTCAGCTGTATTGTGGCAAAGCACTTAGGGCTGCAGTGCTTAATGTAGTTAGTCTCATCATATTAATACTGGGCATTCTGACTTTCGTGAACCTCGATTCCAAACCGATTAACTTCCTGCTACCGGTGATTGTATTATTACTCTGGT
>JAUXBJ010000314.1 GCA_030619425.1 bacterium | reverse complement strand
GCGATTAAGGGGCTGTCCCGGAAATCCCACTTGCGGGACAACCTCAGGATGTCTGCCGCCCAAAAACTATAGAAAGTTGCGGCAGGTCTTGCGAATCCGCGCAAGCGGATATGTGTGACCTGCCGCTCTTGTCTGGCATGCAGTTATGTGTCGGGTCACAATCCCGACTGCGTCGAGATCAAGACCCAACACAACCAAGGCGCTGTGTGCGCGGCAGATGTCCACATCGGCCGCCCGATCAAGCCGCCCGATCGGATCGGGTTTCACGGCGGCGCACGGGGACGGACGCCGCCACAAAGTTTTTATTAATCGTTTCAACTGACGGCTTGTCCAACTACTGATGCACCGGGACCAGGTTGGCTTTGCCGCTGTCCGGAATGACTAACACAAGTAATGAGGTATCGCGAAGAATGATTCATACTACCAGCCACCGCACTCTGATACTCATCTCGATTTTAACCGTTGGCTTGATAGCTTCCTGCAATGGTCTTGAGACCGAGTCTACCTGGGGTGAGACACCGATGGTGATCGACGGTCTGGCCGACGACTGGCGCGGCATCAGTATCTTCTACCTCGAAGACAACAACGCTTCACTTGGGTTTGCTAACGACAGTACGCGCCTTTACATTCTCTTGCGTTTTCGCGACCCGCGCTGGGCGAGCACAATTCGCCGGTCCGGGTTGACCTTTTGGATAGATGCTGAGGGAGGCAAGAGCAAGGATTTCCAGGTTCGGTATCGGGGTGGTCCGTCCCAGGAAGAACTTCGAGCCTCGAAGGGCGAGACCGTCCCTGGTGACATGGATCGCCCGATGGATATGATGATGCCCGATACGAACCAGCCACTCTTCACCTGTTATGACGAAGGCCGGATTGTCGAGATGGAAATCCCTGTCGACGGCTCCGCCGGTCCGGCGGCAGCCTTCAGTCTGGACGAAGGTTTTTTCACCTATGAGTTCAGCCTCCCTTTGGACGAAAGCAGCGTGCGCTACTACGGTTTGAGCGTTGTACCGGGGCAGTGGGTTGGGGTCGGAGCCAAATGGGGTGAGGTCGGCCGCCAGGGAGGCGGTATACCAGATGGCCCCGGCGGAATGGGTGGCCGTCCTGGAGGTGGTGGCAAAGGTGGGGGCAGGGGAGGCGGTATGTCCGGTGGCGGCAGGCGAGGCGGTGGCGGGCAACGGCCCAAGATGCCAGAGGTGCAGGAAGTCTGGCTTACTACCAGGCTGGCCGACCTGCCACAAGATGAATAATCGCCGACCGGTATGAAAGCAGGCTGGCCTGCCGTTTTATGCTTTGCTTTGGCCGTGCGAGTCAGCTAATTGGAGGTGGAGTTGAGTAAACATTGCCGGCGCACATTCGCCGGCGCAAGGTCCGCCACTAAGAAAGCAGACGCATGGACAAGTTTGTAATCAACGGAGCCCGACGCCTTAAGGGCGAGCTGAAAGTTGAAGGTTCGAAAAACGCCGCCCTGCCGATCATCGTCGGTTCTCTTCTGATCGCCAGGGGTGAAACTGTCATCCGCAACGTCCCGCCCCTAAGGGATATCGGCACCGTCACCAAGGTAATGGAATACCTCGGCGCCCGCATCAGTTACAGCGCCAAGTCGCACATCATGACGGTCAACGCCGAAAACATTAACCAGAACACAGCACCATACGAACTGATGCGTCAAATGCGTGCATCGTTTCTGGTATTAGGACCGCTGCTGGCCCGGTTGGGTGAAGCACGAGTGTCGCTGCCGGGCGGCTGCGTATTGGGGGCGCGCCCGGTCGATTTTCATATCAAAGCGTTCAAGAACATGGGTGCTCGGGTCACCGAAAAGGGTGGCTACATTATAGCTAAGGGTCGACCGCTAATCGGCGGCTCGGTTTATTTTGATCGACCATCTCACACCGGCACCGAAAACGTCATTTTTGCCGCCCTCTTTGCCAAAGGCAAAACCACTATCGCCAACGCCGCCTGTGATCCGGAAATTGTCGATGTTGCCCGGTTCCTCAACAAGGCGGGGGCCAAAATCTACGGCGCCGGTACGCCTACGGTGGTCGTACATCCTGTCCGTAGTCTCAAGGCGGTCGATTACAAGGTCTCCGGTGATCGTCTGGTGGCCGGAACCTACATGATCGCCGCTGCCATCACCGGTGGAAAGGTCAAACTGACCGGGTTCGATCCTCAACATCTGACTATGGTAAGTCACAAACTCCTGGAGATGGGATGCAAGATCGAGACAAGCCGCAACGGTCTGACCGTGACCGGCGCCAGGAAACTCAAACCTGTAGCCGTGACCACCTTTCCTTACCCCGGTTTTCCCACTGACCTGCAGGCTTGCCTTATGGCCGCAACTTGTCTGGCCGACGGAACCTCACATATCAAAGAGACCGTGTTTCGGGATCGGTTTACTCATACTATGGAGATGCGCCGCCTGGGTGCCAACATAACGGTAACCGGCGATGAAGCCATTATATACGGCGTTGATCGACTAACCGGTGCGGAAGTGATGGCCTCGGATATTCGCGCCGGGGCCGGGATTGTGCTGGCGGCTTTGGCTGCTCGCGGAAAATCGGAAGTCCTGCGAGTTTATCATGTCGATCGCGGTTATTGGGCTATCGAGGAAAAGCTCTCCGCCCTGGGTGCCGATATTGTAAGGATAAGCACCTGATTTGAACTGCGGGTACAACCAGGAGTTGTTCGTTGCGCCCACAGACTTTTGAACCGGGAGACCCTGTTGTTCGTTATAACAGTGTAAAATGAAAGCATCAGGCCAATTAGCCACGGGTTCCAAATATGAACAGACTGAAAGCAACAGCGATACTGATCCTTGTCCTGACTGGTATCGGCGTGAACGCCCAGGAAACATATTTCGGCAAGAACAAGGTCAGGTACAAGGACTTTGACTGGAACTACATCCAGACACGTCATTTCGACATCCATTTTTATGAAGACGCTTATCCGACGGCCAAGTTCGCCGCCACCGTTCTGGAGTCGTCGTATGTAGAGATCAGTCGTGAACTCTGCTACAAGATTCAGCGCCGGGTGCCGGTTTTCCTTTATAAGTCCCACAATGATTTCCAGCAGACAAACATCCTGCCCTGCCTCATCGCCGAGGGAACCGGCGGTTTCACCGAGGTCTTCAAGAACCGGGTGGTGACACCGTTCAACGGCTCGTACGAAGATTTTCGCCATGTGCTGCACCATGAGTTAACCCATGCCATGACTTTCGACATGCTCTACGGGAACGCCTTCTCGGCTCTGGTGTCGCGGCGCCGGCTGTTCAGGATGCCGCTGTGGCTGGCCGAAGGATTTGCCGTGTACTCCTCACGTCACGGATGGGATGCACAATCGGATATGTGGGTGCGGGACGCCACCATCAACGGCTATCTGGTGCCGCTGGAGTACCCCACCGGCTACAACGCGTACCGTGAAGGTCAGGCGCTGATAAAATACATCGCCGACAAATACGGTGAAGCAAAAGTTGCCGACATCTTTCGCATGGGTAAGATCCACCTATCCATCAACAAGGCCCTCAAGAAATCTATCGGCGTCGACCAGGAGAAACTGTGGGAGGAGTTCTCCCGCGAAATGAAGCGTCGCTACTGGCCGGAGATTGCTCTGCGCAAGGAGGCCGAGGAGATCGGTACCAAGCTGACCAACGCCCGCAAGGACGGATCCTACTTCAACGAAAGACCGGTCTTCTCACCCGAGGGAGACAAGATAGCTATCTTCACGGATGGCTCCGATTTCACTGAGCTT
>JAUXBJ010000058.1 GCA_030619425.1 bacterium | reverse complement strand
GCTCGTTCTGCGAGGAGTGCATCTCCGGATCATCGGCGCACACCAGCACGAACCCACCCCCAACACCGGTATACGAGTGTGTCATGAACGGGTCCGCTGCTACATTGAGGCCCACATGCTTCATCGCCACCATCGCCCGCGCTCCCCCCAGCGACGCGCCGATCCCCACCTCGTAGGCCACCTTCTCATTGGGCGACCACTGCGAATACACACTTCGATACTTCGCCGCCAGGGTTTCGAGTATCTCCGTCGACGGTGTCCCCGGATAGCCCGAGGCGAGTTTCACATCCGCCTCGAACGCCCCTCGGGCCACCGCCTCATTTCCCGACATCAGTTCTTTCATCGTTGTCTCTCGATCTATACTGTCAACTTTTCTTGTCGCACTCAATCAAACCCGGCACCGGTACCCCACCCAAAGCGCAGCGTCGGGTGGGTTGGCAAAGCCTAGTAGGGCAGGATCCCTGTGATCCTGCCGGCCGCTTCACAGCGTCACCCCGAACTCCTACCAACCTCACCCTGAGCGAAGTCGAAGGGTGAGCACAATCGAAGGGCAACGTGGACCATCCAACCGCGCACGTGAACTTTTTCACGAGTGGGATGATAACTAAAACTGGCTTGGTTGGCAATAGGGTTCGCGATGATTTTTGGATGAATGGCACTTCCAGCATTTCGAGACTTCTCTCCATAAGAAAAGTGATTGACAAACCGTCTCCGGCTATATATGGATAAGCAAGGATATTTGACGTATAACACTCCAGATTACCGGAGGAGACAATGGGCAAGAAGAACTTCCACGTCGTTCCCCATGACGACAAAGGCTGGGCCGTCAGAAAAGAGGGTTCCAAAAAGGTCAGCTCAACCCACACGACGCAGGATGACGCGATTCAGCAGGGCAAAGAGTGGGCACAAAAGGACCAAGCAGAGCTGGTTATCCACCGAAAGGACGGGCGAATTCGGGACAAAGACTCGTATGGGAACGACCCGTGTCCCCCGAAGGATACGAAACACTAAGGGCACGTGCATCATTGTCGGTCGTCTTCTAGGTCGTTCACTGACACAAGCTGTCTACGGAATGAAAGAGGAATCATGACTAGCGTGAGAAGAAGTTGGCTTGCAGCACAACTGCTTTGTGCCCTTGGATTCGCGGCGATGGCGGGTTTAGTTTGCTTTGAGGGCAACGCTGGCGAACCTCACATACTGACAGAGAACGAAAGGAAAGCGATTGGCCACGTGATCACTCTGGATGCCAGCGCTCGCTTGTGTTACGGATTCACGGTTGGGGATAGTTTGTATGTGGTCACGTGCGCTCACTGCGCTATTGGTGACACCATGCTGTTCCAACCTCTGTGGGATTCGTGCCTCGATACCATTGTGCTGAAATCCAAGACTTCTCCTGAATACGATCTCGCTGTGTTTGAACGCCTTCACCCGAAAGACCAGTGCACTGCCAAGATCGGAGATTATAACTCGACCAAGGTGGGAGATACCGTATCGGCATTGATATTCAAGACCTTAGACACGCTACATCTAATGTTGAGGCCTATTGAGGGGATCTACGGCATACACGTGAATAACAAGTACGTAGAATTCATGGAGATTGCAGGTATAGGTCCTGAGGGAACATCAGGCAGCCCCATATTCAACACCCAAGGAGAAATAGTGGCAATCGTATCAAGAGGCCGGGAGGTGGATACCGTTAATGGCCAGCTAGCATATGTGGCTACAGCTGTGCCGCTCAAGAGAATCTGGAGGCTTATCTACCCACGTAGTTCAAGTAATGAATGATGGACACACCGTAATCATCGTGCCGAATTGGGGACACCCGAAACGACGGAACCGACCGGTGGCTCACCATTCATGGTGGGTTTGAAAATGCGTCCATCCCATCCTGAAGGATGGGCCACCCCCTACCACACTGTCTTCACTGCCAGGCCGATCAGAATCAGGCCGCCGAGGATACCTGCCTGCCGTGAAAAGCGCAAACCCAAGGCACGACCAAAGACAAGTCCGACCACTGTCATCCCCGCCGCCACCACACCGATGATCAACGCCGGATAAAGAATCTCCGTGCCGACCAAAGCCAGCGACAACCCTGCCGCCA
This sequence comes from bacterium, assembly GCA_030619425.1. Taxonomy (GTDB): domain Bacteria; phylum Zixibacteria; class MSB-5A5; order GN15; family FEB-12; genus JAJRTA01. The sequence goes on along the minus strand of JAUXBJ010000058.1, from coordinate 5,700 downwards.
GCGCATCAATCGAGGTCGCAAACATCAGCACGATCAGCGCCGCGCCCCGCGTCGGGTCACCCGCCCACTGCCGTTCCTCGGGATTGCGTTGCTCCCAGATTGCCCTAACCCCGATAGCAACCAGTATGGCCGCCGCCAACCAGTGCCCCAACGAGCCAACCAACCCGGCGATCACGCCACCTGCCGCCCAGCCGACAACCGGCATCCCGAATTGTGCAAAGCCGAAATGCCACGACAATCGAAACACAGTCCATCGCTCCAGATCGCCCATTCTGATCCCCACCGCCACCGCCACTGCGAAAGCATCGAAGGCTAGCGCGAAAGCCAACAAGATTACATTGGTCAGGTCAGTCGTAATGGGAGGTTACCTAATTTGACGCACATGGTGTCATTTCTCGTCTTTGGACAGAGTAGGATAACAACATGAGCCTGTTTTGGCAACCGGCAATCGTGCCTATAGAACCGCACAATACTGCCCTCACCTAACTCTCTGAAATCAGCCCTGATTCCAAACTCCGGGAACAAATCACGCCTGCCAACAATTACACAAATAATACTTTACATTTTTGTAAGGTATTTGTATAATGGACGCCCGGTTGTTGAAACGTAGATCGGTTTAGGAAATGTTATGAGAATGTCGGCCACAGAAGAATACGGATTGCGATGCCTGTTGGTGCTGGCCCGTCAGGGCACTGAGGGGCAGATGTCGGTTGCCGACATCGCCGAGGCGGAAGGGATCTCGGTGCCGTACGCATCCAAGCTGCTGGCGATAATGCGCCAAGCCGGTCTGGTTACGGCGGTGCGAGGTCGCAAGGGCGGGTTTCGCATTCGTCGTGAACCGAGTGAGATAGATCTGTTGGAAGTAATCACCAAACTCGGCGGTCCACTGCTGGACCCCGATCACTGCGCCAAGCGCACCGGCCAACTCGAACAGTGCATCCATACCGACAATTGTTCCGTGCACGATATCCTCGGAAGCCTGGCCGGGAAAATCGCCGGCTTCCTGGCCGGAACGACCCTGAACGATTTGATTGAGAAGGAGCGTCTTATGGTGTTGCCGCGAATCGACCGCCGCCCATCGGATGCATCCCAGACACAAGGATAGATTCACATTGACCATGTTGTTCATACATAGAAGGATCATACAGCCATGACTGACAAACAGTCTCTGTTCCAGTTCAAGGATATACACGTTGCCGTTGAGGACAAAGAGGTGGTGTCCGGGGTGTCACTCACGATCGCGCCCGGCGAGATTCATGCCATCATGGGCCCCAACGGTTCCGGCAAGTCTTCCCTCTCCAACGCTCTTATGGGACATCCCGACTACACCATCACCAAAGGCGAAGCGGTTCTTGACGGTCGCAACATACTGGATATGTCCGCCGACCAACGTTCACGCGCCGGGCTGTTTCTGGCCTTTCAATATCCGCTGGCAATTCCGGGCGTCTCGGTGGCCAACTTCATGCGGGCCGCCTTGAAATCCCACCGCGGCAAAGATGCCAACATGTCCGATTTCCGCAAACTCTTCAAAGCCGAGATGAAGGCGCTGTCTGTGGATGAATCGTTTGCCACTCGTTACTTAAACGATGGTTTCTCCGGCGGCGAGAAGAAGCGCATTGAAATCCTGCAGCTTTCGATGCTCCAGCCCAAGATGGCGCTGCTGGACGAGACGGATTCCGGCCTTGATATCGACGCTCTGAAGACGGTTTCGGAAGGGATCAATCGATTTCACTCGGACGCCAACGGCATCCTGCTGGTGACACATTACCAACGGCTGCTCAACTACGTCAAGCCACAGCATGTTCATGTCATGATGCATGGCAAGTTTGTCAAGCACGGCGGTCCGGAACTGGCCTTGAAACTCGAAGAGCTCGGGTACGACTGGGTTGCGCAGGAGTTGGCGGAGAAAGCCAGGGTGTGAGCATGACGGACAGGATCAAGCAACAAAACCAGGAACTGGCTTCAATCGGGGACGATTACGCGACCAAGTATGGTTTTAGCGACCCGGTCGACTACTTCCACAAAGGGGCCAGGGGGATCAACCACGAAGTGGTTGAGATGATCTCGAAGATGAAAAAAGAACCTCGCTGGATGTCGGACATCCGCCACCAGGCACTCGACATTTTCAATTCCAAGCCGATGCCGCAGTGGGGAAACACCGAACTGCTCAGTGAGATCGATTTCGAAAACATCTTCTACTTCATGAAACCGATCGAAAACCAGCAGCAAAGCTGGGATGACGTCCCGGAGTATATCAAGAAGACTTTCGATAAGTTGGGTATCCCCGAAGCGGAGCGCAAGTTCCTCGGCGGCGTATCGGCGCAGTACGAATCCGAAGTGGTCTACCATTCCATGCGCGAGGACCTGAAAAAGCAGGGGATCATCTTTCTCGACATGGACAGCGCCCTGCGCGAGTATCCTGAGATCGTCAAGAAATACTTCGGCACGGTAATACCATCCACCGACAACAAGTTCGCCGCCCTGAATACATCGGTATGGTCCGGCGGATCGTTCATCTATGTGCCTCCGGGCATCGACGTTAAGGTACCCCTGCAAGCGTATTTTCGCATCAACGCCGAGAACATGGGACAGTTTGAGCGAACCTTGATCATTGTCGACAAGGGTTCGCGGCTGCACTACATCGAGGGATGCACCGCGCCGGTCTATTCGACCGACTCCCTGCACTCGGCGGTAGTGGAACTGGTCGCTCTGGAAGGCGCCTACATCAGATACACAACTATTCAGAACTGGTCGCGCAACATCTTCAACCTGGTGACCAAACGCGCGTCGGCGTTCAAAAACGCCACGATCGAATGGGTCGACGGCAACCTTGGTTCGCGGTTGACGATGAAGTACCCGTGCATACAGTTACTGGGCGAGGGCGCCAAGGGTGAGATGCTCTCGGTGGCTTTTGCCGGCAAGGACCAGCATCAGGACGCCGGGGCCAAGATGATTCATGCCGCACCCAATACCTCATCGCGGATAACGTCGAAGTCGATCTCAAAAGACAATGGTCGGGCATCGTACCGTGGCCTTGTCAAAGTTCACAAGAATGCCGTCAACACCAAAGTGTCGGTGGAATGCGACGCCCTTCTCATCGGCGAGAATGCCCGCAGCGACACTTACCCGACGATGGAAATCGACCATGATCAGGTGAAGGTCGAACACGAAGCGCGTGTCTCCAAAGTTGCCGAAGAACAATTGTTCTACCTGACCAGTCGCGGTCTGACCGAGGATGATGCCCGTCTGCTGATTGTAAACGGCTTCATGGAACCTTTCACCAAGGAACTACCGCTCGAGTATGCCGTGGAACTGAATCGACTGATCGAGTTGGAAATGGAGGGATTGTTAGGATGACGAATAGTCCCACCGTGAACCAGACTGAGAACGCGGATTACCTGATCCCCGAGATGGCGCCTGAACTAGAGCGTGGTCCCCGCTGGCTTCGTGACGTCCGTCGACGTTCACGCGAAGCCTTCAACAGCGCACCGGTGCCCCATCGCGGTCTTCACCTCTGGCGCTATACCGACCCGATGACCTTCCTCGTCGATCGCAGCCAGGTCAGTGATACCGACTATGGTGAGAACTTCGGCGCCGTTGAAAAGATCGTTCGTGAGCACCTCGAGCACGGCAATCTGGCCGGTGTTGTTACCGATCTGGGCGGCCGCGAGATCGGGTTCCACGGAACAGAGGAACTGTGTGCTCGCGGCGCCATCATCACTAAACTATCCGAAGCAGCTACCACGAATTCGGAATTGGTCGAGAAGCATCTTTACCAGCTTGTAAACTCCGCTTGCGGCAAGTTCGAGGCCCTCAACGGGGCGCTCTGGAACGACGGCATATTCATCTACATTCCCGACGGCCTGGTGGTTGAAAAGCCACTCCATCTCCTGAGGGAATCCGGCCTTAGCGGCTCGGCCCAATATCCACGGCTGCTGATCGTCGTAGGTAAGAACGCAGAACTCTCGATCATCGATGAATACGGTGGTGGTTCCCTCGACGAGAGCCAGCCGAGCAACACCAATAGTGCCGTTGAGATTTTTGGTCTTGCGGACAGCCGCGTCCGTTACGTTTCGTTGCAGCGCCAGGCCTCCGGCATGCACGGCTACATGACACATCGAGCTCGGATCGAACAGGGTGCGACCATGCTGACCGTTCCCCTGGCCTTTGGCGGCGCTGTTTCCAAGCATGATTTCGGCGTGATACTTAATGGCCGACATGCCGAGAGCAGCATGTTTGGCATGTTGTTTGGCTCGGGCTACCAGCGCTTCGACAATCATACACTCCACCACCATGTGTCGGGAGAGACGACCTCAAACATCGATTTCAAGGTGGTCCTGCGCGACAAGGCGACGTCTGCCTACACCGGTCTGATACGGATAGAGAATAACGCCAGGACGTGCGAAGCGTATCAGGAAAACCGCAACCTGCTGTTGAACAGCGGCACCCGCGCCGAGACGATCCCGGAGTTGGAGATTCTGAACGAGGATGTCCGATGCTCCCATGGCGCGACGCTGGGACCTATCGATCCGCTTTCTATTTTCTACCTGCTTTCACGGGGAATCGATGAGGCTGAGGCCGTCCGGATGATCGTATCCGGCTTCGTGATCCCGACGTTGAACCAGGTACCGAAAAACCTGCGGGATCGTATCGGAAGTTTTGTCGCCCAACGGCTGGAGGGCAACTGACCATGGCTGATTTCGTGAAAGTTGCCGTGACCTCCGATATCCCGACCGGACAGCTTCGCTCCTTCCGGGTCGGCCACACAGACATCGTGGTCTGTAACACGGGCGACGGTTTTCACGCCCTGGCTGACGAGTGTTCGCATGATTCGGCGCCTATCAGTGACGGTGATCTGGACGGTAACGATATCGTTTGTCCTCGGCACGGAGCGACATTCGACATCCACTCCGGCGCTGTCACCGGACCGCCGGCAGTGATCGGCATCGACAAATATGAACTGAAAATCGAAGGTGAGGATATCCTGGTCAAGATTGACTGATCTGTGACCTTCAAGGAACGAGACAACATAGATGCAGACAAATACTGACAACAAGCGGGCCACCGTTCAAACGGCGCGATTACCGCTGGATACCAGCCGCATCAAGGGTGACTTCCCAATCCTCGAGGAGAAGATCAATGGTCACCGTCTGGTCTATCTCGATAGTGCCGCTACTTCTCAGAAGCCCACGGTGGTCATCAATGCCATTCTCGATTTCTATCGTTACAAGAATGCCAACATTCATAGAGGTATCCATTCTCTGGCCGAGAAGGCCACCGCCGCGTACGAGCATACACGGCAGCGGGTAGCACATTTCATCGGCGACGTCGATCCCGAGGAAGTGATCTTCACGCGCGGCACTACCGAAGGGATCAATCTGCTGGCGTTCTCCTGGGGCGAGGGAAATATCGCCGAAGGCGACGAGATCGTCATCACTGAGATGGAGCACCATGCCAACCTGGTGCCGTGGGTTATCCTGGCGCAGAAGAAAAAGGCGATACTCAAACGAATCCCAATCACACTTTGCGGCCATCTCGACCTGAGCAACATCGACGAGATCATCACTCCGAAAACGAAGTTGCTGGCCCTGACGCACATGTCAAATGTCCTGGGCACGGTCAACCCGGTGGCGGAACTGACGGAGTTGGCGCACCGGCAGGGCGCCATTGTGCTCGCGGACGGCGCGCAGGCGGTGCCGC
>JAUXBJ010000116.1 GCA_030619425.1 bacterium | reverse complement strand
TGGACTTGCAGTTCAAATTCTAAGTTAGCCCGGAAAACCAAATCAAGGAGAACAAAATGAAAAACATCCTGATCTGCGGACTGGCGCTGTTGTTGTCGGCAGCGATACTCTTTGCTGGTAGCACTATAACCATCAAAGGCTCTGACACTCTCGTGCGACTCGGCCAGCGATGGGCTGAAGAGTACATGAAGAAGAACCCCGGCGTCGTTATCGGGGTCTCAGGCGGTGGTTCCGGTACGGGCATAGCCGCTCTTCTGAATGGTGCGACCGACATCTGCGAGGCTTCGCGCGACATGAAGGAGAAAGAATACAAGCTGGCTGAACAAAAAGGGATCAAACCGTACCGTATCTCGGTAGCATTGGATGGTATCTCAGTCTTCCTGCACGAGGCTAACCCGGTCAAGGAACTCAGCTTCGCCCAACTCAAGGGCATATACACGGGGGCTATTACCAATTGGAAAGAGGTTGGCGGCAGTGATGCACGAGTAATCCTCTACGGCCGGGAGAATAACTCCGGGACGTACGCCTTCTTCAAGAAGCAAGTACTCAACAAAGAAGATTATTCAGAGTACACACAGACCCTTCCGGGAACTGCTGCGGTGGTCAATGCCGTGTCCAAAGACAAGAACGGAATTGGCTATGGAGGTATTGCCTGGGCAACCGGAGTCAAGTTCGCCGCAGTACGAAAGGTTGATGCTGATCCGGCCATACTGCCGACAATGGAAACGATTTCCAGCGGCGACTATCCGATCTCACGCGACCTGTACTGGTTCTTCAATGGGAAGCCAACGGGCGAGCTGAAAAAGCTGGTCAACTGGGCGCTTTCCGAAGAAGGCCAGAAGGTAGCTGAAGCGATGGACTACATCCCGCTTCCCAAAGAGCGCGCTCTGGCTGAGATGGTGGATTAGTGTAACTCGACAGTTCCCCTTGCCTGGCCGGCAACAATACAGGCGCGACGTTCTCCGGACGTCGCGCCGCATGTAAGTTGAGAACGAATGGAACGACTGATATTCAAGCCAAAATCGCGGTGGCGCGAATTCACTGGCGAGAAACTGATCTCGATTACTGCCTTCGTGGCCCTGATAGCTATTCTGTTGATCTTTGTGTTTGTGTTCAAAGAAGCCATTCCAATTTTCACAAACAGCTACGTTCAGGAAGAAGCCAGCCTCGACAAAATGGTATTCAAGCAACAGTTCTATGAAGGACGGGATTCCAAATGGTCCTGGCAACCGAACTCAGAGGTTCCCAAGTTCTCTCTCTTGCCACTGTTTATCGGCACTCTGAAGGCGGCTCTGGTGGCCATGCTCTTCGCCATTCCACTTGGCGTTGGGGCCGCGATATTCTCATCGGAGTTTGCATCCCGACGAATACGGGAAATTATCAAACCAGCCATCGAAACACTGGCCGCAATCCCCTCGGTTGTGCTTGGCTTCTTTGCTCTGATGGTGCTGGCAACGGTACTACAGAATGCGCTGGGACTCACATTCAGACTGAATGCTTTCAACGCCGGTATCGCCCTCGGACTGGCGGTCATTCCGATCGTGTTCACTGTTGCTGAAGACGCGATGACCTCGGTGCCACGTTCACTTCGCGATGCCGCCACTGCGCTTGGCGCCAACCCCTGGCAGGTTTCGATGACCACGGTGTTTCCGGCTGCGATTCCCGGCATCTCCGCCGGAGTGGTGCTTGGCTTCGGTCGAGCAGTTGGGGAGACAATGATCGTGCTAATGGCTTCCGGCAATGCGGCGATCATCTCAGCAAGTATTCTTGATTCGACGCGAACTTTCTCAGCAACGATAGCAGCCGAATTAGCCGAGGTCGTATTTGGCGATACCCATTATCACGTACTGTTTATGATTGGGTCGCTGCTGTTTGTCTTCACTTTCCTGATAAACCTCGGTGGTGACATCGTTTTGACGCGGCTCAAAGAACGGCTGGCGGGAAAGACGATATGAAGCAGATAGAGTTGCAGCCAAATGCCAACTCCCTGGAAGTTGTCAGTCAGATGAACATCGGATGTAAGCCTCGGGGGCTTATCCCCCGTAGCCTGACATTGTCAGCCATGCTGATAATTCTTGTCATATTGGTAGTCATCATTGGCAACATTGTCATTGGAGGCATCGGCACTATTAGCTGGGAGTTTCTGACTCATCCCCCTGAACAGGGCATGGAAGCAGGAGGTATCTTCCCGGCAATCTTCGGTACCGTGGCTCTTGTAATGCTGATGGTCATCGCCGTAGTCCCGGTGGGCGTTTTCACAGCCATTTATCTGCAAGAGTACACGTCGCCAAAATCACGCGTCGTCCGCCTGATCCGAATTGCTATTAACAACCTGGCCGGTGTTCCTTCGATCGTCTTCGGTCTTTTCGGTCTTGGTTTTTTCATCAGTTTTGTCGGCGGCGGACTGGATTCGCTGTTCTATCCGGAGGCAGGACCGGTGTGGGGCCAGCCGGCCATCATTTGGGCATCGCTGACCCTGGCTCTGCTCACGCTTCCAGTAGTCATTGTATCCACCGAGGAAGCATTACGCACGATATCGATTGAATTGCGGGAAGGAAGCTATGCCCTCGGGGCCACCAAACTGCAAACCATCCGGAGAATCATCATTCCCCAGGCGATGCCGGGCATACTCACCGGTTCTATTCTGGCCGTGTCACGAGGTGCGGGCGAAGTTGCGCCGATCATGTTCACCGGTGCGGCCTATTATCTACCTTACTTGCCAACCAAACTGAACGATCAATTCATGGAACTGGGATATCATGTATACGTTATGGCAACGCAATCACCGGATATAGAAGCCACCAAACCGATCCTTTACGGAACGATCCTGGTACTACTCCTGTTAACCTTTGCCTTGAATTCTGTTGCGATCCTGATTCGATCGCGGATGAGGAGAAGCCGTGTCAGCGCCCAGTAAGACCGACCGCATGAAAGCTCCAGGTTCCATAGCGATGGTTTCAGGCAGGTTGCAGCCAGATGCCAAATACAAGATAATCGTCGAGAACCTGTCTTTCTCATATGGAGACGTTCAAGCCTTGTTCGATATTTCGATGAAGATCAGGCAAAATCGCGTAACAGCGTTAATCGGACCCTCCGGCTGCGGCAAGTCCACGTTTCTACGCACTCTGAATCGGATGAATGAAACCATTCCCGGGACCAGCATGAGTGGCGCCGTTCGGCTCGACAGTCGAGATATATACAGAGACTTTGACGATCCGTCAGTGATCCGTACACGAGTGGGTATGGTTTTCCAGAAGTCTAATCCCTTTCCGAAATCGCTTTTCGACAATATCGCCTACGGCTTGCGGGTCAACGGCATCAAAGATAAGCAGTTGATCGCACAGGTTGTTGAGCATTCGTTGAAACAGGCGGCACTATGGGATGAAGTGAAGGACAATCTGGACAATAGCGCTTTTATGTTATCCGGAGGACAACAGCAACGGCTTTGCATCGCCAGGGCTTTGGCCATTCAACCGGAGGTTATCCTCATGGATGAGCCGGCCTCGGCGCTTGACCCGATATCAACGGCAAAGATCGAGGATCTGATCGGAGAATTGCGAAAACAGTACACAATCGTCATCGTCACGCACAACATGCAACAGGCAGCACGAGTCTCCGATCATACCGGCTTTTTCTATGAGGGGCGTTTGATTGAATACGGACCTACCAAACAGATATTTACAAGACCGGCTAAGAAAAAGACGGAAGACTACGTTACCGGAAGATTCGGTTAAGTCAGGAAAGCAATCATGACCAGACACTTTCAGAATGAGATTGAGAGACTAAAGAAAAAGATTCTGCGCCTTGCCGCAATGGTTGAGGACACCTTGCAGAAAGCTGTGAGGTCTGCCACTGAGATGAATACTGAACTGGCAGACGAAGTGATCGATTCAGATCCGGCCATTGATTCTTACGAAATCGAGGTGGAAGAGGATTGCCTGAAGATCCTGGCGCTTCACCAGCCTGTTGCGGCCGATCTTCGGTACATCGTGGCGGTGTTGAAAATTAACAGTGATCTTGAAAGAATTGCTGATCTGGCCGTCAACATTGCCGAACACGCCAGAGAATCGGTCTCCTTACCCGGAAAATCCGCTCCGTTTAATCTTACGTCTATGTTGGATGCCGCCATGACGATGGTTAGGCAGAGCGTCGATGCCCTGGTTAAACAGGATGTTAACATGGCGCGTGAGGTGATCCAAAATGATGACCTGGTCGACGAGTTTCACAGAGCAGCCTTTCATTCTTGTCTGAAGCAGATTCAGGCCGACCCTGGTAACGTTGGGTTTCATGTAAACCTGCTGAGTATTTCCAGGAATCTTGAGCGAATCGCCGATCATGCGACCAACATTGCCGAGGATGTCATCTACATGATCGAGGGCGAAATCGTGCGCCACCGGGGCTACTGAGACAAGCAGAACTAAAACGGTCGCACTGAAGGGGTCTCCGGCCAAAGACCCTGAATAGAATCTGAGTCGATGGTGGGCCATCGTGGACTATCTTACTTAGAACTGCGGCTTAGGCATGTCTCCCTGAATCCCGCGAATCAGCGACGCCAAGCTGTCTCAGTGGACCGGAAGAGCGAATCACCGAACAGCAGGCAAGGTACTGGCACGCAAGAAGAGGGCCTCGATTGAGGCCCTCTTGCGTTGCTCTCCTGTCTTTTGATCAGAATCGCGTGCGCTGAAGGCGCATACTCTATTTGATCAGAATCATCTTCTTGGTCTGGTTGAATTCACCACTCTCTATACGATACAGGTACACTCCCGTCGAAACCGGTTGCCCGTCTTCGTCTCTGCCGTTCCAGATTGCCTCGTGCGGCCCTGAATCTACAAAACCCGAGACTAGCGTTCTGACTTTCTGACCAAGTATGTTGTACACGGACAGTGTGATTTCGCCAGGTGCCGGCAGGTTATACCTTATGATTGTGACCGGGTTAAACGGGTTGGGATAGTTCTGCGACAAGCTGTAGTCGTTGGGCATCGTCCCCGGAACCTCGAAGGCGACTCCAGAGGTCCTCAGAACCAGTGGTTCCCGCACTGTACCCGCCGCTGCATCCGCTTCGTAGGTTATGACCTCTGCAACATTGTAGACCATCCGCGATTCAGGCACAAACACCTGAAAGTTCACAGACTCGCCGATAGCCTCGTTGCTGTGGATCATCAGAAACGCTGCATACTGGTCGGTAGCAGAGAGATGGATCGGTCGAGCTATTCCGCGACACTCGCCATCGACAAACGCCCCGATCACATCGTTGTCGCTACGACCCTCGCTTCCTTCGATATTCAGTCTGGCGATAACCGTCATGTTGTACTGGTATGCGTTCTGGCTGACGGTCCAGTCGGGCAATCCTTCCACTGTTTCCGTCTTCCGACAAATGACCTGTTCAGAAACAACGGGCGGTGAGGTTGGGCTTGCACCTTTATAACTCGGATACCTGAAGCCGTCTCCTGCTTCACTGCCGTTTCCGAGATAGAGCTTGTATCCCTCTCCCGGTTCCATGGATTTAAGATCGCCAAACCACCCCGCATCATTTCCGCTGTTGACAAACTGGCTGAACGAATACTGACTCCTGACCATATCCCCGCCGGCGAGAATTGCATTTAGGTCCTGGAGTGCCTCATCAACCTCGATCGGCCCATCCGGAAGATAGCCGACCCAGTTCCACCCGTCGACTACCTGAACCAGTGTGGTCAGGGGATCGACCACCGAACCTTCCTGAATGATATTCCCCGGTTCCGACAGTTTGACCATGTAGCCAGAAACGTTATCCAGCAACTGAAGCGAACCGACCCAGCCCATGCCAGGATCAAACTGGGCGAAAGCGGTTTGCGACTTGAGAATATCCCCAACGGCCGGTGTGAGGTCGGACAGCACACCATCTGCGCTCATATCCATTCCGGTCACGTAGGTCGAGAACCAGTTCCAGCCCTGACTAAGCGGGATCACCTGCACATTGTCAGGGAGCACATCGGCGGCCGTGAGCGGCACCGGGTCATCCGGGCTGCCGATCATGCCGTTGGACACGAAGGCATAATGCTCAAACGTGCTGTTGTACAGCTGGCATTGGTCGTCGTCCCACACCTGGAAGCGCACGGTTTCGCCGCTGGTTCGGTTACTGTACACGGTCAGGAATACCACCTTGGAATTCGACATTCCCGGTTCGACATTGGCAACGCCCCTGAGCTGTGCGCCTACGAACGCCGCGACCCGATCGTCAGGGTCGTTTGCAGTATTGTCATCGATACTGACCTCAGCCACGATCGTCATGCTATGTTCATACCTGCTCGGATTCAGAATCCACGCCGGCTCGCGGCAGGAAACTGTCAGGTAAATGTCAAGCACAGCCTGGCCCTGACCGGAGGTCGCTCGAACCTCGCCTTCATGAATTCCTCTATCGAGGTCTGGCTCTTCCTGGATAGTGAAGCTGATGATCCGCTTACCGCCGACCGCAATTGTGTCCGCGGCTGGCGAGAC
>JAUXBJ010000291.1 GCA_030619425.1 bacterium | reverse complement strand
GTGGGCGTCTTTGGTCGCCATCATCTCTTTGAGATAGATCTGCTCCACCTCCGAGATCGCCTTGCCAAACGGTTTGCCGAGTCCGGCGCGCATCGCCTTTTTGGTCAATCGCAGGATCGCCGCCGAGTTGCCGGTCAAGCGCGCCAGCCACTGTTCGCAGTCCTTCGCGAACTCCTCACGCGGAAAAATCCGGCTCACCAGGCCAATCGTTCTCGCTTCTTCAGCTTTGATGACGTCGCCGACCAACAGCAGTTCGAACATCGGCTTCAGATGGCCATAGTGTGGAAACTCTGCCGCCGCCACCGGTGGGAAGACGCCCACTTTGATTTCCGGCTGACCGAACTTGACTCCGGCCGCAGCTATCACCATGTCGCAGAAACAGGCCAGTTCACACCCGCCCCCAAGGGCTGCGCCATGAACGAAGGCTACCGTTGGACATTGGAAATCATCCAGCAGACGAAACATCCGGTGGAACACAGCGATCATCTTGTCAACCAGGTCGTCCGTGTGCTCGCTGACATCGACACCGGCCGAGAACGCCTTGCCGGTCGCTTTGATCACCAGCGCCTTCAGATCTTTGCCGCTGTCAAGTGACGCTAAGGCGTCATTGATCTCCTCCATCATGGCGATATTGAGGACGTTCAAATCTTCACGCTGGAGCGTGATGCAGGCCACCTTCTCGGTTACCTGTAAACTTATGTGTGTATAATCAGGCATTTATGCCTCATGCCTCCCGCTTGATGAGCATGGCCATCGACACCCCGCCGCCGCCACAGATAGCAGCCAGACCGGTCTCGCCGCCATGTGTCTTCAGTGCGTGGTAGAGCGTGACGATGATGCGCGCGCCTGATATCCCGGTCGGATGCCCCAGCGCAATAGCGCCGCCGTGGACGTTCAGTTTGTTGCGATCCCAGCCCAGCACCTTTTCGTTGGAGAGAATCTGCACAGCAAACGCTTCGTTCACTTCGATCAGGTCGGGGTCGTTGATGCTCATCCCGGTTTTCTCCAGCACCGCCGGAATAGAGATACCGGGACCTTCACCCATCGTCGCGGGTGGCACCGCAATAGAGGAATATGCCGTGACCGAAAACAGCGGCTTTATGCCAAGCGCGTTGGCTTTCTCTCGACTCGTGAAGACCAGCGCACAGGCACCGTCAGACATGCCACAGGCGTTACCGGCGGTTACGGTGCCGCCCTCTTTACGAAACACGGCTCTTAGTTTGGCCAGCTTTTCGACGGTCGTATCAGCTCGTGGGGTTTCATCTTTGTCAAATGTGATCGTTTCCTTGCGCGACTTCACCTCGACCGGCGTGATCTCTTCATCGAACCAGCCTTCGTCCCTCGCTTTGACCGCTTTTTGATGCGACTCGAAAGCAAACTGGTCCTGATCTTCACGCGGTATCTTGTACTTGTCGACTAAGTTCTCGGCGGTTGCACCCATCCCCTGTCCAATCAAAGGGTCGATCGAGTCGGACCAGCCGTCTTCGAGCTTCTTGTCACCCATCTTGAACCCGCTCCAGCGGGCGTTCTTGAGCAAATACGGAATAGTTGACATCGAATCGAAACCACCGATCAGGACGATCTCGGAATCACCCAGCCGGATCGACTGGCTGGCCAACTGGATAGCTTTCATTCCCGAGGGGCAGGCCATGTTAATGGTCTGGGTCGGCACCGACTCCGGGATACCGCCCCGCACCGCCGCCGTGCGCGACGGGTTCGGTCCGTTACCGGCCTGACGACAACTACCAAGAATAACGTCATCGATATCATCAGGCTTCACACCCGCACGTTTCACTGCCTCGGCAACGGCGGCAGCGCCGATATCATAGGAAGCGGTGCTTTTTAATGTCCCACCGAAACGTCCCATCGGTGTCCGGCAGGCTGATATGCAAACTATGTCTTTGAGTTCCATCTATGTTCCTTCCCTTGGTATTGTTATCAGATATACTGGCCGCCATCGATTTTGATCACCTCGCCGGTGATGTGGCGCGATTCCTCACTGCACAGGAACGCGATCACCGAGGCGCATTCCTGGGGTGTACCCAACCGCGCCAGGACTGTTTCGTCAATGGCCTTCTGTTTCACATCGTCCGCAAGGTCGGCCATCATGTCGGTTAGGATCATGCCGGGGGCGACGGCGTTGACATTTACTGATGCTCTGCCCAACTCCTTCGCCACCGCTTTGGTCAGGCCAATTATGCCCGCCTTGGCCGCGGAGTAGTTGGCCTGACCGAATTTGCCGCGCAAGCCGTTGATTGAGGTCACATTGACGATCCGACCGGACTTCTGCGTGCGAAAGTGCGGCGCTACCGCCCGGATGAAACTGAAGTAACCTTTCAGGTCGGTGTCAAGCACCGTGTCCCACATCTCCTCGGTCATTTTCCAGATGACACCATCGCGGTTGATGCCGGCGTTGTTGACGAGGATATCGAGTTTCCCGAACTCGGCCAGCACCTGCTCAACCATCTTGCCGACGTCGTCATAGTTGGACACGTCGCATTTGATAGCCATCGCCTTGCGTCCCTCGGCGCGAATCTGGTCAGCCAGAGCGTTGGCCTCGTCGGCATGTTTACGATAGTTGACGGCGACATCGGCGCCGCATTGGGCCAGATACAGAGCGGTCGCGGAACCGATACCGAGCGATGAGCCGGTGACGATGGCCGCTTTGCCGGTTAGATCAAACATATAGGTATCTCCTCGTTCGTTTCATGTACTTGGAACAGCCTTCGGTCCCATGTACGACAACCATGTGAGTCGGCCGCAGGCCGAAAGAGTAACTTGTTACCCGTCCAGCTTGGCGCCGCACACGCCACAGAACTTGTGCAGACCGGGAAGCTGGGTCGCGCCACACTTGGGACAAGTCAGCTTGTAAGGTCCATACTTGAATTCCGAAGAGCCACCTTCGGCGGCCCGTTGGCGCAATCCCATGTAGTCCGACGGGCGCTTCTCGACAAATGAAGCCATCCCTTCGTTCGGTTCCCATGAAGCGAAATGCAGGGTCAGCCAGTCGCGAGCGTGCCCGATTGTATTGTACCAGACCTGTTCTTTCCAAAAATTGACCTGAGTCTTGGTGTATCGCATACACTCCGGGAATTTGTTGAGCAGCTTCTTAGCCATCTCGGCGCAGGCGTCGTCGAGTTGGGCGCGAGGGACTACCTTATTAACCAGGCCCCAGTCGAGCGCCTTGTCGGCGGGAATTTTCTCGTTGAGGTAAAGAATCTCGCGAGCGCGGCGATCACCCACCACTATCGGCAGCCACTGAGTCGCGCCGCCGCAGGCGACCGAGCCGACGTTTGTTCCGATCTGACCGATGTAGGTGTCGTCGGCCATGATCGAGAGATCGCAGGCCAGATGCGACTCATTGCCGCCGCCGACCGCCATGCCGTTAAGGCGACAGATGACCGGCTTGCCGCATTTGAAGATGGATTCGATGTAACCGGCAAATATCGCCATGTACTTGAAGTAATCACGCGGTCTTTGTGTATAGTAAGAAGCGTACTCCTTTACGTCACCACCGGTACAGAACGCTTTGTCGCCGGCGCCGGTGAAAATGATAACACCGACCGCATCGTCCCAGGTGGCGTCGGTGAAAGCCTGAGTAAGTTCCATCAGGCAGGGTGTGCTGTAAGCGTTGTAGTATTTCGGCCGATTGATCGTGATGGTTGCGACCCAATCTTTCTTCTCGTAGAGAACTTCCTTGAAACCGTATTCGGCCGGGTCTTTGGGCTGAAAGAACTGCATATTTCCCTCTTCCATGTTATATGTTTCGCTTTCTTATGTTCTGTGGCTAAGGCATAGTAATTCTGAATGGCCGGCTGGCCCGGCGCAGTCGCTTTCTCTGGTAGTGCTCCAAGTTAGTCAGCCGACCGGCTGAGGGCAAGCGGAATTCGGAGCGGGGACGCGCGGGTCTTGGCGTCGATGTAATCGAGGGTGTGTGGCCCGGAGGTTCGTCCGGGTTTCTGTGTGTTG
>JAUXBJ010000283.1 GCA_030619425.1 bacterium | reverse complement strand
ACGACCGGGAATTCAGACAGCACGTCGGTGTACTTATCGAGAATACCGGCTTTGACCATCATATGAACGTTCGGACCAATCGCCCCGCCCGGCATCGGGAAGCCCAGCACGCGGGCGTCGGCGGCGGTGGTGGTCGGGTTGAAGGCGTAATCGGCCATGGACTCGTTGAGCATATCTTCGAGCTCGCCCATCTTGGACGCATCGACATCAAGCGAGTAGCCGGTGCCTTTGAGAGCGTGGTCCATCGAGCGCACATCCGGCTGCACGGTGCCGGAGGCCATCGGTCGGACTGACAAATCGATACCGTTAACCCCACCCTCGATACCGGCCATGTAGCAGGCCACCGCCATGCTGGCTGTGTCGTGAGTATGCTGCCACAGCGGCATTTCCGGCGGCATGATCTTTCTCAAAGCCACCGCGGTGTCATAGATCGTTTTCGGGTCGGTGGTGCCGCTGGCGTCTTTCAGACAAATGCTGTCGATACGCATGCCGCTTTCGAGGAGACGTTTGCCAATGTTGAAGTAGAACTCGGCGGTATGTACCTTGTCCGAATGGAACGGCATACCCATCAGGGCGATACAAACCTGGTGATGCATCCCGGCATCGACAATCGGTTTGCCGGTTTTGATGAGGTTGTCGACATCGTTCATATAGTCGAAGTTGCGGTCCCAGGTAGTGCCATACTCTTTCATCAGCTTGGCCTGGAGATTCAGACCCTCCATCGACTGTGTTGTCAGAGTGACACCGGAAACCGAGCGGGTGAGAATCTGGAGGTCGATATCGGGCCCCACCGCCTCGCGCATCCTCTTCATGTCCTCGAACGGATCCTCGCCCAGATACATCAGCGGCGCCTGGTAACGCGCGCCACCGCCGAATTCGAAATGGCGAATGCCCAACTCGGCGGAGCGTTTCATGGCCGGTAGAATATCATTAAGACGCACCTTGCCGCCGAACGAACTCTGCAACCCATCACGGAAGGGGGTGAACATCACCCGGATCTTCTTGGCTTTCTCAGTGAATATCATCTTATCTCCTCAACCTTGGTTATCTTTGTCCCGGGGTAGACACTTGCCGCCACCGTAGCAACGGCTGCGAGGACGGCGGCATCGGCTTTAGCTTCTCTCTGTGGAAAGACGACGATGATGACTCGCATCACGATGGCCAACACCATCAATAAGAAAAACACCGCGACGAATGCCGAGGCGCATATATAAACGAGATCCATCGATCCCATAGGCAAACTCTCCGTATGTTGGTCCGCCCACCGAGATGGACAGACATCCACGTTCGGTACGACCCGCCCGGCTGCGAGCGGGCCGAAAAACAAGGTGATAGTATAACCAAGTGACTCACGACTATCAAGTGCCGAACATTATATTTACTGCATTATTCTGTAAGCTAAGATATGTGGCCTTATATCAAGAGGATAATTTAGACCGGATATTATCGCCCTCTTGACTAAGCGCTCTGCCGCGTGTAATTTGGAGTAGCTGTGTACGGCAGATGTCCACATCTGCCACCGTAAGCGTCGCATGTGGACATACGACGCCCACAAATGCTGTGCCTCAAGGGCCATACCGATGGAGCGACATGAGCGAGAAACCGTTAATGGAAGCTGATGAACGAAAGCAGGTAACTGACTACCTCGCCAAACTGATGCAGCGACCGGTGCGCGATAAGCGAATCAACGCCATTGAGGTCAACCCACTCTATCACGGTTCCTCCCGGCGACGCATTGAAGTCGGACAGCACTACGCCGACCTGGAGCC
The DNA here is from genome assembly GCA_030619425.1 of bacterium. Lineage (GTDB taxonomy): Bacteria > Zixibacteria > MSB-5A5 > GN15 > FEB-12 > JAJRTA01. The sequence continues at coordinate 2,324 of JAUXBJ010000283.1, read as the reverse complement.
GGGCGCGCCGAGCCAGTTGGTGGTGGCTATTTTCGAATCGGACTCCTTCCTGGTCTGCACGCCGGAGCGCGGCTACGGGGATGGCGTGCCCTACATCTTCACTCGCCAGGAAGTGAAGGGTGTGGAGAAGGAGGGGTAGGAGATGGCAGCAGTCACTCCGAAATTTGGTGTGTGACTCCTTTTCCCCTCGGCAAGCGCCGGGTAACCCGGCCAATTCTCCGCGGAAAGTGGCGCAATTGAAAGAGACGCACGTTCCAGTTTCGCGAGATAGCGTGCGCTTCTAAAGAACCGCAGACAGACTGGTCTCTTGTTCAACGTCGATACCCAAGAAACGGACTCGCCCAATATTACCAGAGGGGAAGAACCAAGGATTATTGGATTGCCAATTGCTTGGAGCCAGCCCTTCCTCTGCGATTGGATAGGCGAGTACTCCGATTGTACTTCCGTCGCGCTCGCCAAGGGCCGCAAGATAGCTGGTAATCTGATAGAGATCCTCACGTTGCGGTCGGTCATTATAATGCCCTCGATTAAGCGCAGCCTTGTATTTGGCATCAACAATGTAGTCGAAAGCTGAAGACCCTGCTCGCCGAATACATATATCGGGATAGAGCTTTCCCAGCCGCTGGCTTGAAGCCCGACTATGCAAGAGTTGTTTATTGAACTCTCGGTCTCGCCCCGTATGCAATACTTCCATCTGAGGGAAAGATTCCTGCAAAAGCCGAAACACATAGTATTCCCAAACCTCTGCAATATCCAGCAGAACACCGTACACTCGCTTTTCGCCCAAATTAGTACCAGAAGCCGGCCTGTGGCGTAGAATTGATTTTGACAGTTCAGCAACAGGCTTATACAACTCCGTCATTGGAGTAAATCGTATTACATGATCCTTGATCCTGGCCCGTTGCAAGTCCAGCCTGTTCACAGAGGCGCGCATGCCTGTCACGAGTTCCTTGCCCCGAGGAGAGAGCCATCCCACCGATCCGTCGGTACCTCGCAGATTGTATTCCAGTATGTCATAGGCCGCGACAAGGACGCTTGATATCCAAGGGTCTACTTGTCGGTCCCGATAATCGCTTATCAATTGGCCCGAGCCCCGATTCACCTCGAAACCAGTTTCCCGAACTCGAATACGTCCCTTCAAAAACGGACTCCGCGATCTTCTCAATATCCGAACACAGGGCAGTCCATGCCGGGCAGAACGCGTAAGTCGCGACGACCATAGATATGCCAATAACAACCAGAGCCACACTCGGTCATTCGTTTGCTCTCCAATGGTAGGCAGGAGTTTAATCCCCCAAATGTGAGATAGCCATCGCTTGAGAGTAGGCATGCCAAATCGAGGTGTAATACGAAGTATTCTTCCTCTGAAATGAACCTCACCAACATAGCGGCCTGCCGTCCAAATCCCCCTGCTGGCATCAAAACTTGCCAGAGGTTCAATGTCGGGTTCTCTATTCCCACCCAGCTTTAGTGTCAGGTCGTAGACGTCTGCCTGGGAACATGTTTCTCGAAGCCACTTCTCGTCTTCTGATCCGGGTGTGATGTCCATGAAGGGTGAGCAGTCTTTTGCGGCTATGACACGGGGTTCACTTTCCCTCACATTCATGCACCCTTCTCAAGGATGGACTCAATTCGCTGCAGGAATCTCGTTCTTTCGCTGGATTCAACTCCGGAAAGGTACTGCTCCAGCAACGGCTTCAAAGAATGTGCCCATAGCTGCTGAACCGGCTCTTTCCATTTATTATTGAGACCGAAGAGAACGCGTTTTTTTTGCCTGCGCTCCGCGACATATACCTTGAGAAAATCTACGATGTCGGCGAAATAGGTGTGGCCGATTTCGTATTGCTTGCCCAGGCCATGATCCTGGGCAATCTCAGTGTTTATTTTATCTGCACGCTCTGCTAACATTGCAAACTGGTCGGCCAGATAGTCAGACGACCACTTCTTGTCAACTTTGTCCCTTGGAAGAAGTTTCATCCACTTATACCTGCAGATTTTGATGAACTCGTCTCGGGAATAGTCTCGGGGAAACCAAAGGAACCTGCGCCGAAGGGCAAAGTCTACCTGTTCAAGAGACTGATCAATCAGATTCATCGTCCCAACAATATACAGATTCTCTGGAAGTGTGATTGACTTCTCGCCGTAGCCAGCAAGAGTTGTTCTTAGGTCGCGATTCTCCAACAATGAAAAGCACTCACCCAGCACGCGACTAAGATCTGCACGGTTCATCTCATCCAGAATCAGAACAAAAGGAATCCTTGGTTGCTCCCGGTCATCTTTTGACATCTGGTCAATGATATTTAGCAACACTCCGTTGCGGTATT
>JAUXBJ010000301.1 GCA_030619425.1 bacterium | reverse complement strand
GGTTTTGCTTGGGGGCTCGAGGGGCTTTACGAATCGGCGTGAGATGATTGACCTCACTGGTTCATGTCTGGAAGGTTCGTGGTACGGTCCTAAGATTGCTGTCAATCTCCCCAAGGCGTCGTGGTTCCAAGTGAACCTATCTCGCAGCAATGCGAAGGTAGTAGACCAGCAATGGCGAACGGCCATGTGGCAGGAAATCGCTGGGAAGCTCAAGGCAGGCGCCTTCGCGAACTATTTGGACTCTCTCGAATCGACGGCAATGGCTCTGGGGATCGCGCACCATTTCGGTGGCGTCCCTTTCCACGCCCTCAAACATTTTGTGTCGTGCGAGGACACGCCGTTATTGGTTCTCCGCGCAAATGATGGGCTGGTCTGGGAAAAGTATGGGACGCTGATGTCACAAGGGCCGACCATCAATGCTCCCTTCGAATTGAACTATACGCTCGATAACGATACTGTCTTGTCAGGGTTTGGCCTTCTGTCTGGCCTCGGTGGCTGGTCAGGTGTCGACACCATCTTAACATTAGACCATCACGCGAGGTTCAAGCATTTCCCATGGCTCCATGGCCTGCTATCGTATGCACATATTCTCTTAGAACAGGACGGATATCTTCCGACTGATTTAAAGCTTCTCGAAAGCCCAACTAATGAGACGATTCCACTCTGTGTACGAGTTTGGAACAGGATTTTTGAAAAAGATCAAGCGCCAGATTGGAATGACAGACTAAGTCTTGCGATGGACCTTCCCGAGAATTCTCCCTTGCAGAAACATCCCTCCCTGCTAAGCAGAGTTCTTCGCGACGATAGCCCTTTTATCGTCAGGTTCCCGGACTGCATCGCTGAATATGCGTGTTTTGGTAGCCGTTATTGGAATGCTTTGCATCCAAAAATCTATCCGATCGTCAGTGCTTTCCTCGAGCTTGAAGAGCGAATCAATAATGGCCAGACTTCGGATGATACGCTTCGTGAGTATCGGTTTATCACAAGCAGTGAGTTCATTGGGTATGTTGTTCCGAGTCGTTCCTCGCGTACACGATTGGGCCTAGAAGTCCAGAGCAGGTTGGTTGATCTCGTAAAACGAGAGGGGATTGCTGTAAATTTGGCTCCTCTCGTCAAAGAAGACTTCTATCCTGGAACCATTGGCACCTATCGGAATCCCTATCACTATGACCTGAGTTCGTGGAAGCAAGGAGGGACAAGCCTCGGGAAGCCCTTTTCCCCTGGCACAGCCTGATGACATAGCATCCCCTCCTGCAATCCAAACGCCGGTTGTGTAGTTTGAACCCATGAAAAAACATTACTTATCTCTCGTGCTGGCGGTCGTGCTGCTAAGTTGCGGAGTGACTGAGCGCGACTACCGTGTGGTCCACCGAAACGCCTTGGTCGCCGACATGCACAGCGACACCGTGCTGCGAGTGAAGAAGGGCTTCGACCTGGCCGAACGTGCGGGCCACCCGGCCACCCCTTACCGCTTATACCCGATTCTCCGCAGGAACTCGATACGTTCCTTCTTGTTCTCCTCGGTCTCGACACCCATAGGCGTCTCGCCGTCGATGACACCCATGACACCGCGGCCCTGCTGTGTTTCAGCCACGATTACCTGAAGCGGATTGGCCGTGGCGCAGAAAATCCGGCATACCTCCGGCACGTTCTTGATTTGGTTGAGGACGTTGATCGGGAAACCGTCGCGCAGGTAGATGAAAAAGCTGTGTCCGCAGCCGACATCGAAAGCCGCTTTAGCAGCCATTTCGACAAGGTCCTCGTCGTTGCCGTCGGTGCGGATCAGCCGCTGCTGGGATGCTTCACAGAAAGCGATGCCGAACTTCAACGTCGGCGATGACGTCACCAGAACTTCGTAAAGGTCCTCGACCGTCTTGATGAAATGCGTCATCCCGAATATCACGTTGGCGTCGGAAGGTATCTCCACCGGCACCACCTTGGTTCTGAAATTGCCGTCAATGTTCGCCATGGTTCTCCTCGAATAAGGCGCTATCGATACCAGTGTTAATCTGCGGATTGCGGTAGTACTCGGTACCGGCGAATTTCGCGCCGATAAGAAACAAGGTTTTGCCCCGGCCCGCGATATCGAACTGTCGCGGCAACCAGTAACCGTCGAGGGTAGGACCGAACCGAACCGTCATGTCCAACTGCTTCATTTTGAACATAATGCTGCTGGTGAGCCTGGCCGGCGTGAAATCAACCCGCACTAGTTGGAGCGACTCAGCATCGAAATAGTAGTCACCGTGAATGAGGTGAGCATCCTTCTCCATTGATCGCACTCGGAAATGATGACAGGTGCGACCTTCGATAGAATCCTCCGGCACACCCTCGTAGATGATGTCATAGTGTGCTCCCTGGTCCGGGTGAAACGGGGTCAACATCGGCCAGGAGATATCTTTTGACTTGCGCTTGATCTTCTTCTCTTTACGTTCCGCCGCTTCTTTTTCGGTAGCCTCGGCATCCTGCAACTCACCGTCCTTATAGAATTCGAGGTACTCTTCATGCAGGAGGACCGTATCGGGAAGATACTTGATATAGGTCTTCTTGACGATCCGAACCTTCTGATGAAACTCCCCGTCGCCTCCGGTCTCGCCTTCGATATACTCGGCGTCGAAAACTATATCCTGTATCTGCTCGCGCTGTCGATTGTCGACTGAGAGAATCGTCTCGACCAGCGCCTGCGGATCGATAGCATCCGACTGGGCAGCGGCCCAACCCGCAACGGCCATGATCGCCACACAGATCGCCGCCACTGCTACAGGTCTCATGCTCAGTCTTCCTCGATTACGATTTTCTCAATGATGTCGCCTCGGACTATCTGATCTACGAGCTCCATCCCCGCCGTCACCTGGCCGAATACAGTATAGTGCGCTTCCAGGTGAGGCTGTGGTGACACAGTGATGAAGAATTGCGAACCGCCGGTGTCCTTACCAGACGTGGCCACACCGACGGTGCCTCGGAGATATGGCTCGGAGGAGTACTCGCATCGGATCATATACGGCGGGCCGCCGGAGCCATCGCCTCTGGGGTCACCACCCTGCACCACGAAGTTCGGCACGACCCGATGGAATGTCAGCCCTTCGTAAAAGCCGCTCTCGGCCAGCTCAATAAAATTCAGCACGGTGAGCGGGGCGACATCGAAGAATAACTCCATTTCAACTTCACCCTTGCTGGTGGTGATAATCGCGTATGGATTGGGCTGGTATTTCTCGAATCCACCCTGGATGTCCCTGACTTTGATACGAGTGGGGGCCGGTGGCACCACTCGGAAGCGGTCTTCTCCCAGCAGGTCTTTGTAGATTATCGCCGCCTCGCGTCTGACGATGTATTCAGGATCCATCAGGGCGTTGATCAGGATGAGTGCGACGTCCGGGTCTTCCGGCGAGTGCTCCAGAAAAGTCCGGGCTGTCTGTACCAGCGAGCGACGCAGATCGACATCAACCACCGTTGCCGTGGACATCATGCCGGTCAGTTGCGGCAGGTAGGTGATCAGTTTTTCACTCTGAATATGATTAATGGCCAACTCCCGAATGACGCGATCGGGATCGGCCAACGCCTTCTTGAGGTAGTAGCCCTGGTTTGATTTGTCGATCTTGATGAGGCCATCAAAGGCTGCGGCTCGCACCATGGGATCGTCGTCGCTGAACAAACCGGCCAGCCGGGGGATGACGTTCTTGTGGTCAACCAGAGCATACCCTTCGGCGCTGGAAGCGCGAAGAAATGGATCGGGTTCGGCGGCCAGCGAATCCAGCAGGTTGACCGCTTTGTCCTTGCGCACGGCAGCCAGATAGATAGCTGCTGCTGCTGCGACATTAGCCGGCTGTTCCCGTTCGAGGAGATACCAGGTGGCGTCAACGGCCAGTTTGTTCCCTTGTCGCTGCAAGCCTCTGAACAGGG
>JAUXBJ010000022.1 GCA_030619425.1 bacterium | reverse complement strand
GGTACCCCACCTAAAGCGGAGCAACAGGTGGGTTCTTCCGTGCGAAAAATAATCCCACCCGACGCCGGCGCTCTGGGTGGGGTACCGGTATATCGTCGCAACCCGCCCTTCGACTGCGCTCAGGGCGGTCCTTCGGACCAGGGGTTTCGACCTACCGGACTGCGCTCAGCGTGACGCGAACCCGTATTCAGTTTTTGCTCGCACTTTTTCGCATACCAGCTATCTTGCGCAAAGTACCATGCTGACCAAAGTCAAAAAGACAATCGCTGAACACGACCTGATCAAGCAGGGCGATTCCATCCTCGTTGGCCTCTCCGGCGGGCCGGATTCGGTGGCGCTGTTACACGTGCTGTGCAAGCTCCGACGCTCGATGAAGCTTCAAGTACATGCGGTCTACATCAACCATGGCCTTAGACCGAAAGCCGCAGCCAAAGAAGAAACCTTCTGCCGTCGTCTCTGCAAGAAGCTGAAGGTGGATTTGACAATCGTTCGCGAGGACGTCCCGGTCATTGCTCGACGCCACAAGAAAGGTATCGAGGAAACGGCCCGCGATGTGCGCTACTGCATCTACGATGAGTTGGCCGACAGCATGGGCTGCGACAAGATCGCGCTGGGTCACCATGCCGATGACAACATCGAGACTATCCTGTTTCGCATCCTGCGCGGCACCGGTCGCACCGGACTGCTCGGTATCCCCATCCGGCGCGGACGCATCATCCGTCCGCTGCTTCATAGTGCCAAGAAGGAGATATTGGACTACCTGAAAAAAGAGAAACTGCGCTTCTGTCTCGACGAATCCAATGTCTCGGACGAATACTCGCGCAACTACCTCCGCAACCGGCTCCTTCCTGACATTCGCGAGCGCCTTAACCCGGCGGTCGACTCAGCTTTGTTGAATCTGGCGGACACCCTCGCTGCCGAGGAGTCCTTTTTGGCCGAATACGTATCGGTCAAAATCAAAAAGATGCTAAATAGAACCGTCGGCGGGAAAAATGAACTTGATTTGACGATTTTCCGTATGTATGATGTATGGTTACGGCGTCGCGTGCTAAGGCATTGTATTGCAGACTGTTTGCGCCTTGGCGCGATGCCCGGCAAAGAAGTGATTGATCGTCTGGATCGCCTGGCTATAGACGGCGGCAAAGCGATCTCATTGCCGGGACACATGCAGGCGGAACTGGTCGATGACAAGTTGGTCGTTTACCGAAAGGTGACGGTCAGTTACTGTGAGAGACTTGCCCCCGGCCAACCCTGTCGGCTTGAGCGGCCGCGATTGACTCTGCGCTGCCGACAGCGGCCTATGAGTGAGGTCAAGGTCTCGCGTGAGCGCCGAGCGCGAACGGTCCTGATGGACCTGGCCAAACTATCGCCGCCGCTGGTCGTGCGCAACATTCGCCCGGGCGATCGGTTTCGCCCCCTGGGTATGAGCGGTAGCCGGAAGATCGCTGATTATCTTATCGATCGGAAGGTCGGTCGGGTCTATCGTGACGAGATTCCGCTGGTCTGTGACAAGAAAGGTATTATCTGGCTGGTCGGCTTCGAAATCGCCGACCGGGTAAAGGTTGACCGTTCAACGAAAGAGGTACTGAAAGTTGAAGTCGTCCGTAGGAGAGGAAAAGCAGTTGCAGCCTTTTGAATTGCTGTTGGATCAGCAGAAGTTAGCCCGGCGCATCACTGAGCTTGGCGAGCAGATCACCACCGACTACGCCGGACAGACGCCCGTACTCCTTGGCGTGCTCAAGGGTTGTATCGTGTTTCTGGCCGATCTGATGCGGAATATCTCCCTGCCGGTGGAGGTTGAATTCGTCTCGGCGGCTTCTTACCGCAACGGCCGTGACCAGGACGACGACGTACTGTTTGGCGGCGCCGTGCCGATATCTCTCAAGGGTCGCCATGTCCTCATAATAGAGGGTGTCGTCGACACCGGTCGGACCGTTTCCATGATTCTCAAACAACTGGCTGCTCAGGAACCGGCCTCGGTTGAAATTGTTACTCTCTTGGACAAGCCGGCCAGTCACCGGGTGGGGCTGGAGCTAAAGTACAAGGGTTTCACTATCGGTAATGAGTTCGTTATCGGCTATGGACTGGACAACACGCAACTATATCGGAACCTGCCGTTTATTGGAAAGATGATCGACGGCTGATTATTTCGATTCACAGCCGATAAAATTAGAATAGACAAGACTCTCCAGAGTATAACGGATGGTTGAAAAAACATGAAACGACGGTGCTTGAGTGACCGACAAAAATCCTCCCAAAGGCCGTTTTGGCCTGCCTGGTAAAGGCAAAGACAAGTCCGACAAGGACAGCCCAGCGACTGGTTGGCGCGGCGCTGGACGCCCTATGATTTTCTGGCTCGCTCTGATTCTGGTCGCACTGGCGGCCTTTAGCTATCTTTCAAGCCTCAGCCAGGACAGCGCCGAGATATGGTACTCGGAGTTTGTCACTGAAGTTGACAACGGCAATGTCGGCGAGGTGTCGTTTACGGAGCTTGAAATCGAAGGTGTTCTGAAAGAAGCCAGGATGTTCGCCTCGGTTTCCACGGCTAACTCCTACACCAAGTTTCGGTCCCGGATACCACGCGTAGGCGTCAGCAGAAGTGACCTGATCGACCGTCTCATAGAAGGCGGCGTCAAGATCGTGGCCAAGACGAAAGGGCCTGATGTCTTCTCCTACCTCCTGGCGGGAGCGCCGTGGATCATACTGATTCTCATCTGGTTGTTCTTCATTCGCCAAATGCAGGGCGGCGGCGGACCCAAGGGTCTTTTCTCTTTCGGTAAGAGCAAAGCCAAACTGCTCACCGATGAACGCCCGCGTGTCACCTTTAGCGATGTCGCCGGGGCCGACGAAGCTAAGGAGGAGCTGCAGGAAATCATCGAGTTTCTCAAAGATCCCAGCAAGTTCCAGAAGCTCGGCGGCAAGATTCCCAAAGGCGCTCTGCTGCTGGGTCCGCCCGGTACCGGCAGGACCCTGCTGGCCCGAGCTGTGGCCGGTGAAGCCGGCGTACCGTTTTTCTCCATGTCCGGTTCGGATTTCGTGGAGATGTTTGTCGGGGTGGGCGCCAGTCGCGTGCGTGACCTGTTCGACCAGGGCAAAAAGAACGCACCCTGCATAATCTTCATCGACGAAATCGACGCCGTCGGACGTCATCGCGGCGCCGGGCTGGGTGGCGGCCATGATGAACGTGAACAAACGCTTAACCAGTTACTGGTTGAGATGGACGGTTTCGAATCCAACGAAGGCGTCATTCTGGTCGCCGCCACTAATCGCCCCGACGTACTCGATCCGGCCCTGCTGCGCCCTGGACGCTTCGACCGACAGATCGTGGTACACATCCCGGACGTCAAGGGACGCGAGGGTATTATCAAAGTTCATTGTCGCAAGGTCAAGCTTGGCGACGACGTGGATATGAGCGTCCTGGCCCGTGGCACGCCCGGCATGTCCGGCGCCGACCTGGCCAATATGATCAATGAGGCCGCTCTGTTGGCTGCCCGTCGCGACAAGAACGAGGTGGCCATGGACGAGTTTGAGGAGGCCAAGGACAAGGTGATGATGGGTTCGGCGCGCAGGTCGCTGGTTATTGCCGATGAGGAAAAAAAGATCATTGCCTACCATGAAGCCGGGCACACCCTGGTGGCCAAGCTTCTGCCCGGTGCGGATCCGATTCACAAGGTTACGATCATTCCGCGCGGCCTGGCGCTGGGGTTGACGCAGTCGTTGCCGGTCGATGAACGACATACTCATTCGCGAGACTATCTTGAAACTACGCTGGCCGTTTTGATGGGTGGTCGCGTTGCCGAACTCTTGGTGTTCAATCAGATAGCCACCGGCGCCGCCAACGATCTGGAACGCTCCACCAAACTGGCCCGCAAGATGGTCTGCAACTGGGGTATGTCCGACAAGGTCGGACCGGTTACCTTTGGCAGGACCGAAGAGCATATTTTCCTCGGTCGCGAGATGGCCCAGGCCAAGGATTATTCCGAGTCGTCGGCCGAAGTGATCGACCAGGAAGTACGCGCCTTTATCGAAAGCGCCGAGGACAAGGCCAGAGATATTCTGCGGGCCAATATCGAGAGACTGCACAAGCTGGCCCAGGCGCTGCTGGAAAGAGAGATCATCGACGGTTCCGAGGTCGACGTCATCATCGGCGAGTCCGAAGGGGATGCCGAACCGGTCGAGCCGCCTATCTCAACACCGGAGAACTGACCCGTGACCATGGATCGAGAGAAGATCATCCGGGGGGTCAAGCTCATTCTCGAAGGGGTCGGTGAAGATCTTGACCGCGAGGGCCTGAAGCGAACCCCCGAACGGGTGTTTGAGTATTACGACGAAGTCCTCAGCGGCTACACCGCCGACCCCGCAGCCGAATTGCGCAAGTACACTACTTCCAACAAAGACGAGATGATCACCCTCAAGGATATCTCATTCTATTCTTTGTGCGAGCACCATCTGTTGCCGTTTTTCGGCAAGGTGCACATGGCCTATATTCCGCAGCACGACAAGGTAGCCGGCTTCTCCAATATGGTGCGAGTGGTGGAGATTCTGTCGCACCGCTTGCAGGTGCAGGAACGGATGACCACCCAGATCGCCGACTCCCTGGTGGAGGCGATTAACTGCAAGGGGGTGCTGGTAGTGGTGGAAGCGGAACATCTCTGCCTGACCATGCGCGGCATCAAGAAACCGGGCAGCCGTATCGTGACCAGTGCTATCCGCGGCATGATGCGCAAAACGGCCACGCGCATTGAGGCGTTGACGATGTTAGGCCGGGTCGGGTTGTAGCACCGTCAAGGTGATAAATCACTTATTCGCGCTTCGCGCCATCTCCATAACATTACAGGTGTCTTTCCCTTCTTCGTCATACTTGCTTACCTCCGTCATACTTGTGGCCGTCAGATGTCCATATCTGCCGCGGAAGAACCCCAGTCTCCCCCCCCACCCTTGTCAATGGCCTTCACCACCCAGACTCCCCAGCCCGAGTGGCCAGGCCACCTTTCCCGGCTAAAGATAAAGGTAGCAATTCCGAATACATGATATAGAGAAACTGAGAAAGGACGATCTGGTTTGTCCTGATGATCATCCTGAGAAAAGAGAACCGAAACCGGAGAGCAGGCAACATTCCGAGGTAGGATGCATTCAAGGAATCACAAATGTACCGGATAGACAAAACGTCATATGGTGTTCATCTTACTTTCGGTGGCTACATACCCAAGACCGAGCTGGAACAGTGGCTGGCCGAAAGTAAGGATACGATAGAGTCGCTGCCTGATGAGTTCGTGGTATTCGTGGACATGCGAAAGATGGTGTTGCTGCCACCGGAGTCCCGCCCGGTCATGATAGACGGTCAACGGTACTACCGCGCTCACGGTATGCAGCGTTCGGTGGTGATTCTGAAAGACAAGGTCACGATGATGCAGTTCAAGGGGATTGCCAAAGAGACCGGGATCTACGAGTGGGAGCGATACATCGACGCCAACGCCGAACCGAACTGGGAGCAAGTCGGGCTCGACTGGGTGATTCACAATATCGATCCGGATAAGAAAGTCCCCGAGATGGCTACGGCCTCCCAAAAATCTGCGACATAATCCCAGGCGACATCGAAAAACCTGAAAGCCGGTGCTCATACACCGGCTTTTTCATTTACGTTTGGAGTTGGGCAGGATCCCTGCGATCCTGCCACGCGCGAAGCGCGAAAAGCAGGCTTGCCTGTCAGGTCCACAAGGGACCTGACCTACTGGATTCTGTGCGGTGTCAGGCTGCCTAAAACCCATAGATCTCCTGGAACTTGGCCGTCATGTAGTCGATCAGCGGCTTATGAGACAGCGGTTGGCCGGTGACTTTCTGCACCAGTTTGGTGGCGCGATAGCGGGTGCCGTGCTGATGGATATTCTCCTTGAGCCACTGCCTGAGATTGCTCAGAGTGCCCTGTTCGAACTGCGTCATCAAGTCCGGCATGTCCTCTTGCGCCTGAGCGAAGAACTGCGCTGAGTAAAGGTTCCCCAGAGTGTAGGTGGGGAAATAACCCAAGTACCCCGCCGACCAGTGAACATCCTGCAGACAACCGTCGGCATCGCTTTTCACTTCAATACCGAAGTAGTCTTTGAAACGACGGTTCCACTCGCCGGGAACATCGGCCGGCTTGAGATCACCCTTGAGCATGGCCCGCTCCAACTCGAACCGCAGCAGAATGTGGAGGTTATAGGTAGCCTCGTCGGCTTCGACGCGGATGTATGACGGCGTGACATTGTTTATCGCCGCATAGAAATCATCCAGCGAAATATCGCTGAGACTCTCCCTGAAGATGCGTTGCGCCTGCGGGAAAAAGTACTTCCAAAATGATCTGGACCGGCCCACCTGGTTCTCCCACATGCGCGACTGGGATTCATGAATTCCCAGGGAGGCTGACTCAGCGGTCGGCATCCCGAAATCTTTCTCTTTGTTCAGTCCCATCTCGTAGAGACCGTGACCGGCTTCGTGCATGATCCCGAACAGGGCGTCGTTTAGCCGTTTCGGGTTGTAGCGGGTAGTGATCCGGGTGTCACCGGGGCCGAGACCGGTACAGAACGGGTGGGTAGTAGTATCGAGACGACCGGTCTTAAAACTGTACCCCATCGCCTGGGCTACCGACTCGCCGAACACCTTCTGCAGATTGACGTCGTAATCACGCTCGACAATCGAGACGTCGGGGCGCATCGGAGCATCCTTGATCTTCTTCAAAAGGACCACCAACTCCTTACGCAGTTTCTCAAAGACGTCTGCGACCTCATCGACAGTAGCGCCGACCTCATAGTTGTCCAACAGGGCGTTGTACGGTTCACCCACATAGCCGTAGGCGTCGGCCTTCCTGATCTGCAAGGTCAGCACTTTGTCCAGCCAGGGCTGAAAGTGTTTGAAGTCGTTGTTCTTGCGCGCCGTCACCCACTCACCCTGAGCCAGAGTAGTGGTCTTGGTGATTTCTTCAACCAGGTCTTTGGGCAATTTGGTGGCCTTGTCGAATTGGTGGCGCGTCTCGCGGATGTTGGCTGCTTCGGGGGAATCCTCGTCCTTGACCAGGTCCGATGCCTCCAGCGTACTCAACAACTCACCCACCTTTGGATCAGTAAACTTCTCATGCATCATGCCGGACAACAGACTCAACTGGTCGGCCCGCAGGTTGGCCCCGCCGCGCGGCATGTAGGTGCGTTCGTCCCATCCGAGTACACCGCCGCAGGAGCCTAACAGCGAAATCTCCCGGCAACGTCGCTTCAGTTCTTCGTATGCTTTCTTGGCTGACACTTTCAGTCTCCTTATAAATCAGTTTCCATAATCAAAACCGTTATCAACAATCAACGGGGAAGATAGGCAAAAGTTTCTTCGATGGCAACAGCCGCTGGACATCTGCCGCTCATTTTCAGTAGCGAGGAGTCGACCACTACCCCTACTTTCTTCTTGCCGCTGTCCGGTACGTCCGGTAGATTAGATACGAATATGGATAAGTTGGAGTCAGGTATCGTGATTGCCACGCGCGGCAGGTTTTTTGAGGTACGGGCCGAGGATTCGAGTCGTATCACCTGCGAGGTGCGTCAGAAGGTCAAGGACGAGGTCAAGCAGACGACACCGGTGGCGGTGGGTGATGATGTCATGTTCAGCCGTAGCCATGAACAATCCGGTATCATCGAAAAAGTCCTCGAGCGCCGAACGACGTTTGGTCGTCCGGCCAAGGGAGTGGAAGGCACGTTGCAGGTGATCGCGGCCAACCTGGAACTGTTGGCCGTGGTGTGTTCGGTCAAATCACCGAGGCTCAAGACGGGGCTGATCGATCGCTTTCTGGTGGCAGCCAGAGTGGGATCGCTGGAACCGGTGATAGTGCTCAACAAGATCGATTTATGTTGGTCCGATGAAGTCAGCGAAGTGAGCGCGACCTATCGCGCCATCGGCATTCCGGTGTTTGCGGTCTCGGCCGAAAACGGTAGGGGTGTGGCGGATTTGATGCGTGGGCTGGCCGGTCATCGCACCCTGTTTGCAGGACACTCAGGAGTTGGCAAGTCGACTTTGCTGAATCGGATGATACCGGGACTGAATCTGAAAACCAAGGAAGTGTCAGCCTTCAGCGATCGGGGGAAGCATGCCACCACCACCATCGAGTTGTTCGAACTGCCATCCGGCGGCTATGTCGTCGATTCCCCGGGTCTGAAAGTAATGGGACTTTGGGACGTGGATAAGGACGAGTTGCCGTACTACTTTCCGGAGTTTGAGGCGTATTCAGACCAATGTCGCTTCCAGCCGTGCAGCCACACCCACGAGCCCGACTGCGCCGTCAAGGATGCTGTTCAGCATGGTGACATCGCCGGATTTCGTTATCAGAACTACCTTGCCATCGCCGGCTCGCTTTGACGCGATGTCGCACCGTTAAGTTAAGTTGTAATGGCAGGTTACCGATAAAGGAAACGATAACATGGCAACTAAGAATATAGAATTCCGCGTCGGCGTCATTGTCCTCATCGGGATAGTTATCCTGGTCGTCTCCCTATACTGGTTGCAGGGATACAAACTGGAACGCAACTCACAACGAGTGGTGGTACTGTTCGATGATGTCGGTACCCTCGACGTGGGTGATCGGGTCACGGTTTCCGGCGTACCCAAGGGCAAGGTGAATAACCTGCACCTCACCGACCATGGCGTGGAAGTTGAACTGTTGCTGTTTCAGGACGTTGTGCTGAAGCGAGACGCGCGTATTGTTATCAAGAACCTGGGGCTTATGGGGGAACGGTTCATTGCTATAGCGCCGGGGAAGGACAGTTTGACTCTCGACACCAGCCAGCCGGTCACGGGGCTATACGACACCGGGCTGCCGGAAGTTATGGGGCTGATGGGGGAAATGATCAGCGAACTGCGTAACCTGGTCGTATCGTTCAAGCAGACGGTAGGGTCTGATTCGTCGTTAAACAAATTCAGCAGCACCGTCGACAACCTCCAGCAGGTCTCGGCTTCACTGGCCGGTTACGTGGCGCGCAATGAAGCCAGGCTGGACCAGGCGGCTGAGAACTTTCTGGATGCCTCCCGTGAACTCAATGGCCTGTTGAAGGCCAACCGTAGTCGGATCGATTCGACTGTCTATCGTGTCGACAGGGTCTCGGTCGGTCTGGAGAGAATCGTCGGGCGGTTGGACACTCTCTCGGTCTCGGCCAGAGAATTTGCCGACAACCTGAACAACCCCGACGGCACCATACAACTGCTCCTGGAGGATCGCCGGCTCTACGACGACTTGCGTCGCACCGCAGACAACATCGATGACCTGGTCAACGACATCCGGGCCAACCCCCGCAAGTATATCAACTTCACCCTGGAGATCTTTTGATCCATGGCAAAATTCAAACTGGCCTTCGGCCTGCATAACCATCAGCCGGTGGGAAATTTCGAAGCTGTCTTCGAAGAGGCTCACCATAAGGCGTACCTGCCGTTCCTGAACTTGATGGCTGATTATCCCAACATCCACTTCTCTCTGCACCAATCGGGGATACTGTGGCGCTGGCAGAAACGGGCCCATGCCAACTATTTCCAACTGGTCGGCGATATGGTAGATAGCGGCCAGGTCGAACTCATGACCGGCGGATTCTACGAGCCGATCCTGACCGCTGTCCCGGAGCGGGACGCAGTCGGGCAGATCAGAGGGCTGACGAAGTATCTCAACGATCATTTCGAGGTGACCCCAACCGGATTGTGGCTAACCGAGCGGATCTGGGAGCCGCACCTCCCGAAGCTTCTGGCCGAAGCATCGGTTAGCTATCTACCCATTGACGATACCCATTTTCTCTACGCCGGGCTGGAGCCGAACCAACTCACCGGGCCGTTTGTAACCGAAAACGAAGGGCATTTGGTTACGCTGTTGCCGATTCAGAAACGGTTGCGTTACCTTATTCCTTTTGGTACGGTCGAGGAAGTGATCGCCGAACTCAAACTTCAGGCGGAACGGAACTCGTCCGGCCTGGCCATCTATGCCGATGACGGCGAGAAGTTCGGGGCCTGGCCCAAAACGTATCAACATTGCTATGAGAAAGAGTGGCTGCGGCGACTTTTCGAGGCGTTTGAGAAGAACTCGGACTGGCTGGAGATAATCAGTTTGGGTGAGGCGGCCCAGTCGAAGCCGGTCGGTCGGGTCTATTTGCCGTCGGCCTCATACGCCGAGATGCTCCACTGGGCCTTGCCGCCTACCGCCTTTATCGAGTATGAGCGCTTCGAAGAGTGGCTCGAAAACAAGGGGCAGCTTGAGCGTTATGGGCGGTTTGTGCGCGGTGGGCACTGGCGTGGATTCCTGGCCAAATATGAAGAATCCAACCTGATGCACAAGAAGATGCTATCGGTGTCGCAAAAGCTGGCCGAGTTTGAACGGGAGCATCCAACTCGGATCGAACAGGCCGATGCTGCCCGCGACCGCTTGTGGGCCGGGCAGTGCAACTGCCCATACTGGCACGGTGTCTTCGGCGGTCTTTACCTGCCGCATATCCGGCAGGCTGTCTATGCGAGCTTGATTGATGCCGACGCGCAGCTGGACAAACTGCTCGGTCGCACGGCGCTGAGATGCTCGGTGTACGATTATGATGCCGACGGCGCTGACGAAGTCGTGCTGAGCAGCGAACTGTTCAGCGCTGTGTTCAACCCCCGACGCGGCGGTACTCTTCTGGACCTGGCTCTGAACAAGCACTGCTTCTGCGTCACCGATACTCTCACCCGTCGTCGCGAAGGATACCACTTCAAACTGGACCAGGCTGTCACTGGCGCGGAGACCGAAGG
>JAUXBJ010000203.1 GCA_030619425.1 bacterium | reverse complement strand
GCTTATTTGCTGCGACGGTGTGGCGTGGTCATTGTGGATCAGGTCGGCGCGGTGTGCCAGGTAGTGTGGCGCCAGGAGTCCGGCGGGGACATCGTAGAAATCCGGATCGCCCAGATGTTCGGAGCGATCAGCATACGACAGCCGGGCCGCTTCGGCAAAGAGATGGATATACTCGACCGACTGCGGCGACATGGTGGCAAAATCATACGGCTGCAACAGCGACAGTATCTGTCCGATACAGATGCCTCCGGAACTGGGCGGCGGCATCGAGTAGATTGTCAGTGAGTCGAATTGGAAGGCGATCGGTGTCCGCCATGCCGGCCTGTAATCTTGCAGGTCTTCGTGACTGATTAACCCGCCGTGCTCCTGCATGCAGCTTACGATCTTGTCTGCAACCGTCCCTCGATAGAAACCGTCCGGACCTTCAGCAGCAATGGCGTACAGGGTGCTCGCCAGGTCCAAAAACAGCAGACGATCACCAACGCTTGGCGCCTTCGCCCCCGGCCGAAACAGTTCGGCGGTGGATTCGAATTGAGTCAGGCTTTCTCTGTGTTCGGCGATCGATGCAGCCAGGTAATCGTCTACCGGGACTCCGGTATCGGCCAGTTGCGCTGCCGGTGTCACCAACTGTTCCCAGGGCAGCGAGCCGTGTCTCTGCCATAGTTCGTACAGGCCGGCCACTGTGCCGGGAACCCCCGCCGCCAGAGCACCGGTGGTGGAAACGTCGGGGCGCACCTGATCGTCATCATCGAGATACATCTGCTCAGATGCCCTGGCCGGGGCGGTTTCGCGAAAATCGAGCGCCTCTACAAGCCCACTGTGACCATCACGGATCAGAGCGAAACCACCACCACCGATATTGCCCGCCTCGGGATGAACCACGGCCAGGGCAAAGCCCACCGCCACGGCGACATCGAAAGCGTTCCCGCCCCCAGCGAAGATTTTCTCACCCACCTGCGTGGCAACAGGCGCCGCCGTGACCACGACTCCCCGTTCATAGTAGCGCGATAGTTCGATCCCCGCACAACCGCATAGTTGCACCAGAAACAGGATCGTTACAAATGTCGAGACAAATGCCGCTGCGCGTGATTCTCTGGAAAGCATAACCGCTTCCTGTCGACCCTCACCGCCTTTCGACGTGGAAAATGTACCCGTCGGGAAAACTGACCTGAAGCGCGATGCCGTCCTTTAGTTCTTTGGCGGTGGTTCGGATCGGTTTGCCTTCCTCCCGGTCAAAAAGGTTGGTGAGTTTGACGCGGGGAGGTTTGAAGCCGATCGCCTTAAGGTCGGCCTTCACAATTATCTCTTTGCTGCCGCGCTCGATGCCGTCGGACAGATCACCCGGCGGCGGCGCAACTACAAACATCAGACCCTTCTTCTCCCCCATCTGAAAAGCGATATCAACCGAAGGATCGCTGCAATAGACGAAGGGTGCAATCCCCTCACCCTGCAAGACTGTTTCCAGGAACGAGAGCTTGGAGTGGTTGCCCCCGGATGCGATGTCAAAGGTGAAGAAATGCAGATTCCCCTTGAAGCGCGACGATGACACACCGACCAGCTTGGCGCCGTTCTTGCACAACTTCTTGACCTTGGCGTCGTCGGTGGTTCGGATCGAACCGTAGACGTAGGTCGGGAAAGATATATTCTTGTACTGGGCGGTACCGATTCCGTTGTCGACAGTGGTTTTGATGCGGAAATGGTTGGCCAGTATCTTACAGTCTCGCATTTGCTCGTCATGGCGCGGCATCAAGCCACACATCACCACCGTTACACCGGACTTGACCAGATCAACGATGGCCTCCTGATCTGCTTTCGCCATCACCTCCGTCGATGGGATGAACACCAGCCGGTAGTTTTTTAGGGTCTCCCACTCTCGGTTCTCACGGACACCGAAGTTGATTTTGAGGCGCATCAGATCGCGACAGAAGCCGGCGGTTGAGTCGTCCAGCAGCCGAGGGACATAAGGAAACAGCTTCTTGCCGGAAATCATTCTCATCCAGTTGTAGAGCCGGTTGCCGACAACAGCCACGTGCTCGATCGACTCCATGTCTTCCAGTCCAATTTCCGCTAGCGCGGTATTGCAATCCCTGACCACGCTGTAACCGTCGGATATGGTACCGTCATTGTGCAAAGGCGCACCGTGCCAGTGATCCCGATCCACAAACATGTAGTGATTGAGCCCCTTGAAACCGGCCGCCAGGCTGGCGGCCAGGTAAAAGCGTCGCTGATGAGCTGCGATCGGAGCTATTAGTTCCTCGCGCTCCGGATCTTGCGCCTCCGAACCGGAGGAGAACGAAGTGGCGAAGGCAAATCCATATTCGGAGCGGAGAAAACGAGCCTTCATGGTCAGATCGAAATAACTACCGCCCGGGAAAACATTGGTGCCGAGGAAAGGGGCACGATCCTCAGGAATCAGGTTGAATGCCGGCAGGAGGCTGCCCTGCTGGAAATAGAGCGAACGAAAGATCAGCGGTTCGACAGTGTAAGCAGTGAAAATATCCTCAAGAATTTCTAGGTAGCTCGCCAGAATGTACTGGCGGAACTTCATCCAGTCGATCACTTTGACAAACTGCTTAGGTTCCAGATCGTTGAACTTGCGGGGAGGTTCGACCGAATCAAAACCGCTGTTTCTCTCGCGGTAGGCCGCATTGAGCTTCTTGATGTCACCATAGAGGCTCTCCAGGAAAGGCCCATAGTGCTCGGCCAGCATCTCGGGATTGTAATCTGCACTGTCGGGTTCCAGGAGTCGACCAAAGGAGGTCTCGTAGTCCAACTCGACCATGAAAATCGGTCCTCGCGGGTGGACGTAATTCTTGGTTATCTCGATGAAATTCTTGAAGAAGTTTTTGACATGGAACAAGTATGTCTTGTGCAGATAGCTCGGCAGGTATCCACCGTCCACGCCACAATCGTCGGGAAGTTTCCGCTCCAGTCCGGCGGCGTCGCGCGCGAAGGCCTTGAGATCATTGAAGACGAATTTTGGCAGACCACCATTCTCCAACTGACCACGTACAATCGGTCCGGGTCGCAGAATCACCTTGAATCCGAACTCCCGGGCCAGTTCGAGAAATACAATCAAGTCTTTGGAAGGATCAGTAACTCCCGAAAAATCGAGGTGTTTTCTTTCGTCCTGGTGGACATTCCACGGCACTGCCGTCGAGATAATGCGAAACCCGGCCCGCTTGATTCGTTCGAAACAGATGGACCAGTACCGTTTGTCGATTCTGAAGTAATGCATCTCAACCGAGAACGGTTGATATGTCTCCTTGCCGATAGAGAACTTGTTGCCGATTACGCCTAACATATATCCCTTTGTCTTCCAGTAGCTTACGTCTCGTTGCCGATCTCGAACAGACTGTTATACTACGAAAATCACACCTCAAAGTCAACTTAAATCTCGTATCTTGTTGATTTACAAGGACTTCATTCTCGCGCTTCGCGGTAGCAAGCCACTTCTTTGGGCGGGTGGCACGGTCAAACTTGTTTGGCCGTGGGTGATATCACGGCGCCGGCGCATCCCGGCAAATGTGGACATCTGCCGCTCACACAGGCAAGCCTGTTTTTCGCGCTTCGCGCGTCGAGGCGGTGGCTCCACAAGCTGTAGCCGTTCCCTTCGACACGAGTGTCTTCGATCGCCCGCACTGACGGTCCTTGGGGCTTTTCACTAAGTTCTCGTATGGCAGGACGTCTGCGATCCTGGTGTCTGCATTCCGTCAGGTTCCAAGGAACCTGACCTACAGGACTGCCGAAACGTCACCCTGAGCGTTCCCCCCCCAACGTCACCCTGAGCGGAGTCGAAGGGTGGCGTACCTTGTGGGCAGAGACTCGACACCCTAAAACTCACAAACGAAGTGCAACACCTTGGTAAGGTGTTGTTATGGGGAAAATGAAAAAGCCGGGACAGCTTGAGTCCCGGCTGTATTTCCCCGCCTCTGTCTGTATCCAGAAAGCTAGTTACTCTGGCCGTTGCGCTGCTCTTTTTCGCGCTGGTTGGCGATGGCGTAGTAGATCAAGAAGGCTATTCCCGCGAATATACAGATCAGGCCGAGGGTGCCTTCTTCAGAGATAACATCCGGGAGCCAGAAACTTATCATCGAAGCCACCCCAATCCCCATCAGCACCAAGCCCCATTTGAGGTTTGACAGGGCCGGTGAGACTATCCTGGGATAGAGGTTCTTGATTCCATCTTCGACTAAACCTTTGTCGATCAATCTGTTACGCGTGCGTGCGTCGAGGACCATCTTCACGATCCACCCAAATACACCGAATATCACGGGTACTATGATAATTTCCGGGTTTTGCATCATTGGCTCCTTTCGTCACAGTGTTTCCGCCTATCATCTACCTATCGGACCGGGGAGGCGCCGAAAAGTTGCGCCGCGAGAACCGAAACTTATGCAACATTTCCCTCGTCTATACTGTCAAACCCTTTGAGTAATGGAAATATGGCCGACAACCACTTGGAAATCGAACGGATCCTGGCCGGTGATCACAAGGCCTTTGAGGCGTTTGTCAAAAGGTATCAGCGATTGGTGAGTCATATCGTCTTCAGGATGATACCGAACGATGAGGATCGCCGCGACCTTTGCCAGGACGTGTTTATCAAGATTCATCGGAATCTCGGCAGCTTCCGGCACGAGTCGAAACTATCCACCTGGATCGGCCGCGTGGCTTATAACCGATGTCTGAACTATCTGGAGAAGAAGAAGGTCCCGCTATATGAAGATCTCTGTCGGGAAGGTGAGACAGTCGATAGTGTCATCGGATCAGCGGTGCGACCGGACGAGTATACCGAGGATCAGGAACGCTCGGCCCGGCTGCGTCACGAGATTGCCGGGTTGCCTGCGCAGTTCCGAACAATCGTGACCCTGTACCACCTTGATGAGATGACCTACCGGGAGATCGGCGATATCATGAAGCTGCCGGAGGGCACGGTCAAGAGCTATCTTTTTCGCGCCCGCAAGCTTCTGAAGGAAAGATTGCTGGCGAAATATCAGCCGGAGG
>JAUXBJ010000124.1 GCA_030619425.1 bacterium | reverse complement strand
GCAACCGCGTCGGCAACGTGACCAAGCTGCTGATTGATTTCATCAACCGTGAAAGAAAAGATACTACGGCGATCGGTAACGGCATCGCGATCCCACACATCCGCGCGATGCAGGCCAAAGAATTCATAATCGCCATCGCCCGCTCCTCAGAAGGGTATGACTTTGATGCCCCTGACGGCGAACCGACCCATCTGTTCTTCGTTATGGCCGCGCCCCCGTATGATGATTCTCTTTACCTGCGAGTTTTCAAGTCGCTCATGGAGATGCTTCAGTACGAATCGTTCCGGCAGGAACTGATGACCGTCTCGCATCCGGGCGAACTGATCCGCACCATCCGAGGGATGGAGTAGGAATTCGTAAAGTCACCTGCAAAGGGATCGCCTTCGGCCAACCCCGAACTCCCGAACCGCGCAAACCGAGTCTTACGAATCATGTAACTTGTGCGCGGCAGACCTCCCGGTCTGCCCGTTTGAAGCACGTATCCAAGGTAATCAAGGGGCAGACGAGGACGTCTGCCGCCCACAGTAATCAAGTAACCGTTCACTGCTCGCTGCCATAGTGAGTATTTATCTGCTTTACACTGAGCGCGATGTTTCTTATCTTTACAGTTGGGAAACCGATGATTTCTATGTTCTGTTTTGCAGCGGAGTAGGTTTGTTATCATAAGGAGGGTATACGATGAAATTCACTGACACTCTGGACCACGACATTGTCGTATTCGACATCTCCGGCAAGATCATGGGCGGCGACGAATCAACACGCTTCCATGGCCGGGTGCGCGAGAATATCAACCTCAACAAGAAGAATATCGTGGTCAACATGGAGAAGGTCGACTGGATCAACTCGGTCGGCTTGGGCATGTTGATATCAGCCCTTACAACGGTCAAGAACGCCGGGGGTCGGCTGGTGCTGGTGAACATCACCTCGATTGAGTCGATTCTGGCGCTCACCAGGCTGATAACTGTGTTTGATCATTTCGACAGCATGGAGGCGGCCCTCGATTCGTTCAAACAATAGTCTGAAACCACCTGACCGACCCATCCCTTGCGCACCGGAATAAGCTGTTTTCCTTGGTTGCAAAAAACGGCCCCATTAGATATATTTCAGGTTGGATATTGGCACTACCGATACGTCAAGTAAAGGCCCAGCACAGTAGATTGATCTGACCCATTATCGAATTAGGTCTGGTGATTGTTGCATGTTCCCGCGTGATGCGCCATTGGCATCAAGGCTGTACAGATGCAGTATTAGGTGCCGACAGGTCATAAAGAAGCACGAAGTAGGCTAATCGTGCGATACTTAGTCGCCAGAGCGGCTTCAGAGACAGACCGACAAGACTCGATCGCATGGAACATGAAGCCGGCAATGTCGGTTCTTGTTACCATACACGACGGCAGAATAGTTTAACATCTGAAGTATCACAGTGATAGCACATATTGGAGAGCGTAATGAAACCGAACCGCATTATTGGAATCTTGATTATCCTCGCGTCAGTCTTGGTCGGATCCGTGGTGGCGCAAATCAGCGCACCGGCCACGCCGGTCAGCTTCAACAATTCACTCAGCGCTAATCTGCGCACAGTCACGACACCATCAGTCGATGTCGCTGCCATGTTGGCCGAAGATGAAATCGAAGAGGCGGAAGGTCTGCCGTTTCGCTTCGGCGCTCCCTTCGATGTGGACTACAGTATTGAGAACTCGGGACGCTGGGAAGAACTGAGCGACGGTGGGCATGTTTGGCGGCTGAAAATCAGTTCGCCCGGTGCTTTCTCCATCAATCTGCTTTACAGTCGATACCATTTGCCTCCGGGCGCGACACTGCACCTCTATAATGAAGATCGCAGCATGACCATCGGCGCCTTCACCGAGCGCAACAACAAAGACCACGGCGAATTCGCCACCGCGCCGGTGAAGGGTGATGTGACGATTGTCGAGTACTATGAACCGGCCGAGGTTCGTGGGCAGGGCGAGTTGGCCATCAACCGCATCGTTCACGCCTACAAAGATATTTTCAGCTTCTTTGCCAAGGACGCCGACGGCTTCGGCAGTTCCGGCTGGTGCAACAACAACGTCAACTGCCCCGAAGGTGAACCCTGGCAGGACGATAAACGCGGCGTGGCTATGATTCTTACTTCCGGCGGTTCCCGCATTTGCTCGGGCTCTCTGGTCAACAACGTACGCCAGGATGAGACGCCCTATTTTCTGACGGCCAACCATTGTCTCGGCAGCGAGTCGACCTGGATCATCATGTTTAATTACGAAAGCCCTACCTGTGCTGATATCGATGGTCCTACGAACATGACGATCTCCGGTACTACGCTCCGAGCCAGCTACTCGACATCAGACTTTGGTCTCGTGCAGCTTAGCGCAACGCCGCCGGAGAGCTACGCACCGTACTATAACGGCTGGTCGAATATCAACACGGCGGCCTCCTCCGCGGTAGGTATCCATCACCCCTCCGGCGACATCAAGAAGATTTCGTTTGACTACGATCCGCTGACTTCCACCAACTACCTCCAGTCCTCCGGTACAACCCATTGGCGGGTGGGACAGTGGGAAGACGGCACTACCGAGCCGGGGTCATCCGGCTCTCCGTTGTTCGATCCGACGCATCGCATCGTCGGGCAGCTTCATGGCGGGTACGCTTCCTGCGAGAGCCTCACCCCAGACTGGTACGGCAAGTTCTCTCTGTCCTGGACCGGTGGCGGGTCGTCATCGAACCGCCTGCGCGACTGGCTGGACCCGGACAACACGGGCGCTATGGTGCTCGACGGCTACGATCCCTACGCCGGTGTAAACATCACTCACACGCCGTTATCCGATACCAAGGACACCTTGAATGCTTACGAGGTCTCAGCTTTTATCACTTCGAACACTACGCTCGTGCCGGACTCTTTGCTGCTGTATTACGACGCCGGATCTGGTTGGGTCCTTGACACCCTGATTCCCGGGGGAGCTGCCGACGAATACACTGGCTACATCACCGCGCAGTCGCCGGGCACGGACATCAGTTACTACCTGTTCGCATTGGACGCCAACGGCAAAGCCGACACCACCGATACGTACGGTTTCCGGGTGATCGACTATGCCCTCACAGTGACACCGGAAGTTGACAGCCGGAACGCACCGGCTTACGACACGGCCTGGTTTAGCCTGACCGTCACCAACACCGGCGTTCTGGCGGACGAGTACTCGCTCTCCTTCTCGGGCAACAACTGGACCACCGGCCTGTGGGATGAGACAGGTACGTCACCTATCTCCACAACCGGCCAGTTGGCGGCGGATGAGTCATTCGCTCTCACGGTGAGTGTGGAAGTACCCTACAGCGCCTTTGGTGACTACGATAGTGTGCAGGTGGTGGCTACCTCCATCGGCGACGGTGTATTGTCGGCTGAAGCGCGACTGAAAACATACTCCGACGGCACCACCGGGAGCTTTCCCTGGTCGGATTCGTTCCCGGAGGATACTCTCTTCAGCATTCGATGGGTGTATAACTCCGGCGCCGAGGTTTCCTTTGAGGCGTTGAATCCACCCAGTCCACCTTATGCTCTGAATCTCAACGGCGAGTATGATACTCTTCTGACGCAACCGATCGATCTGACGGGCCAGGATGGGGCTGTCCTGTCGTACTACTTCGAGCGCGGCGGCGCCGGCAACCCCCCGGCGGTCGGTGATGATTTGTGGGTCGACTACAGAAATTCAAGCGACGTCTGGACAAATCTGGTCACGCACCTCGGTGGCGGTTCGGCCATGACCGAGTTCGAACTGTCCTTTGCCGCCATACCTTCCGACGCTTTACACAACGGTTTTCAGTAGAGATTGCACTCAGCCGGCGATTGCTCGACCTGTGATGACTGGTATGTAGACAACATCAGACTTGATTTCGCGGCGGCAATCGTTGCTGCCCCATCGCAGATCACGGTCTCCCTCGCGCAGGGCGACTCAACCACCCGTGACCTGGTGATCGACAACAGTGGTCAGGGTAGCCTTGACTACAGCCTGGTTGTGCAACTCGCCCTCAAGGACGCCGCCCTGTTTACCGGGCTGATCGAGGCCGGTCGGGTGGAACCGGCGCAGCGTGTTCATCAGATTGATGAAAACTATCTACTTCAGGCCAAGGGAGTCGAGGACGGCAACATGGGTCTGCCGGTCCTGTACGATGCTGGTGGTCCCGACCTGTTCGGCCACTACTGGATTGACTCCGACGAACCGGGTGGTCCCACTTTTGCGTGGGAAGACGTCTCGGCGACCGGCACCGACGTAATCGGCGGTCTCAACGATGACAACTACGTCGGCCCGCTCGACCTTGGGTTTGACTTCCCCTTCTACGGCAACCTATATAGTTACATCTACATCGGCTCCAACGGTGTGATTGGGTTTAGCCCGACTGGTATGAACGCGCGCATCGAAACACCGATCCCCGACACGGCGACACCGAACAATATTGTCGCCTTGCTGTGGGACGATCTCAACCCTGATGACGGCGACAACCCCGGCGCGCATGTCTACATGGATACCACGGGTGGGCGCTGTGTCATTCAGTTTGTGGACTATCCGGAGTATAATGCTGCGACCGGCGACGTCGTGAACGCGGAGGTTATTCTCGAGGCTGACGGTTCGATCAAACTGCAGTATCTGACCATCGCGCCAGGATTCGACGTCCTGTCGTGCGCGGTTGGGATCGAGAACTCCGATGGCACTGATGGTCTTGAGGTCGTCTACCAAGCCGGTTATCTTCATGACAACCTGGCCGTGCAGATCGTCAACCCCTACCAATGGCTGACCGTAGATAGGACTTCCGGAATGCTGCCGCCGGGTGATGCCGATACCATCCTGTGCAACTTTGTAACTGAAGGCCTCGACACCGGCTGGTACCAGGCGTCGATTGTCATTAACTCGAATGACCCGGATCCACTTGATAATCCGCTGACGATACCGGTGGAGCTTACGGTCACCGGGAGTGGCGGTCCGGATTGGATTTGCGGCGATATCGACAACGATGGTGAGGGACCCAATATCGGGGATTTGATCTACCTCGTGGATTACATGTTCAATGATGGTCCCGCCCCGACGGAAATGGATGCCGCCAACGTCGACGGTGTGAACGGAATCGATATCGGTGATCTGGTGTACCTGGTCGACTACATGTTCAACCAGGGCCCACCTCCGAGTTGTCCGTGACGCTGTCGGCCACAGAAACTGCTCATAAAACGAGAAGGCTACCTGTTAACTCAGGTAGCCGTTTTCTTTTGGAACTGACACAGATACCCCACCCAACGAGACTTGTTGATAAACCCAAGAAGCCGTCATTGCGAAGCCACGCGGCCACGAGTGGCTTTCAGGCGCGTGGCTGTGGCAATCTCAATTCGTTGGCCTACTTGGCGAAAGAGATTGCCGCGCACCCTTCGCACGGACTGAATTATCACTTTTTCAACAACCCGCTAATGCTACGACCTCAGCCGCCTGTAGCAGCCGTATCTTGCATCGCCCTATCAACTTTTTCTGCTGCATTCGATACTAAGTTCTTGTCTCGGCGGCCCGAGGGGAGCTGGCTGGCAGTTTGTGTTGACGTGGCGATTCCACGTGACTTTGCCGACGTTTTTGGCGATACTGACGGGGTGAGACTGGTAGATATTTATGACCTCTTTGCAAGGCTGTAATTTGACTCCAACCAAGTTGATCATAGGCACGCGCGGTTCTGAACTGGCTTTGTACCAGGCCAACTTCATTCGCGATGTTCTGCTTCGAGATTACGGCTGTGATGTTGATGTCAAGGTCATCAAGACCGTCGGCGACAAGTTGGACACGATATCGTTCGACAAAATGGAGGGCAAAGGGTTCTTCACCAAGGAGTTGGAGGAGGCGCTGCTGGCCGGACAGATTGATCTGGCCGTGCACTCATTGAAGGACTTAATGACCACCCAGCCGGATGGTCTGAAGCTCGGTGCTGTCGGATACCGTGCCGATCGGCGGGAGATGCTGCTGATGCGAAAAGACGCTTGTACAAACGATGGTGTTCTGCCGGTCAGGAAGGGCGGCGTGGTCGGGACCAGTTCCAATCGTCGCCGGTGTCAGATCGTGCATCTCAATCCATCCGTGACAACAAAGGACTTGCGTGGCAATATACCCACCCGTGTGCGCAAATTACGTGACGGCCAGTATGACGCTATCATAATTGCAGCAGCCGGTGTGACGCGCCTGGAGTTGGACGTGTCCGATTTGGAGATAAGACTTCTCGACCCCGACGAATTTCTGCCCGCGCCGGCCCAGGGGATTCTCGGTATGCAAATCCGCGCCAATGACGACCGGGTCGAGAATGTTGTAGCGAAGCTGGGCGAT
>JAUXBJ010000097.1 GCA_030619425.1 bacterium | reverse complement strand
CCTATCTCCTGCAGTACGCGGGCCGTTATGCCGACTGAAGTGGCGGTAAGTGTCGCTCCGATGAAGATGTGAACGTAAATCGATTCTTCCGGCAGGAACAGATAGCCGACCCCCCAACCCAGGAAGAACGGTACTACGACACCAAATACGGCAACCATGAGAGAGGCCAGGCCGACTTTCATCATCTCCTTAACCGATGATTCGAGACCGACCTCAAACAGCAATATGATCACGCCCAGTTCCGCCAAAATCTCCAGTGTTACATCATGTTTGAACGGCTCCAGAAAATCAATGCCAACCAGGTAAAGATTGCCGATCAACATACCCAGGATCAATTCCCCGAGTACGGCCGGTTGGCCGAACCGCTCGAAAAGGTCGCCGCCCAGTTTGGCGACCAGGAGTATTATGATTAATTGCAGCAACAGCCCCAGCACCGGCCCGCTATGACCATCCTCATCGTGAGTCGCTTCGGCTACGGTAGGCTCACCGGTGATTTCGGTCGTAGATCCAAAAGCGAGTCCGAATACCAGATAAACTGAGAGAATCGCCATCAGAATTATCGTTCGTCTATTGGTCAGGATTCGCACATTTCCTCCGTAGTCGAATAATCGTTCCTATGTTCAAAACTCGCGGCAAATTACCAGGCAACCCCGGGACCGGCAAGTTTTATGTGGACGGCTGATCCGTTACTCCGGGTCTGCAATTCACTACTGAGGTGAACCGACAAAAAGCCGTCTCGGCCCTCGTTCAGTTCCGGTCGTTCAGGGCTTGTTGACAAAGCTCCTCCTACACCATTGGAGCGATTCTGACGTTAGGGTGCTGTAAGGCGACTCGCCTGACAGCCATAAAGTCCGATAGCAGGCGTCGGGCGGGGTCGCCCGACACCACCACTGGTTGAGGGGTTTTTCGACACTCCCTTCAGAATCGGCCACATATGTCGAAACATAGAATAATGGCCGTTTGATGCGGCTGAGAATGGAGAACTAACGTCCAACAGAGAATTATCTTATGCTTGCAATTGTCGGCGCTATAGTTGTTATCGGTTCGGTTCTGGGCGGTTTCATGTGGCACGGGGGCGAAGTGATGGCCCTCAATCAGCCCAACGAAGTCCTCATCATCGGCGGCGCAGCCCTGGGCGCCCTGATTATTGCAACCCCCACGGCAGTGCTGAAGGCGCTGATAAAACAGCTCACCGGCATTTTCGGGGGAGGCTTTACAAAGAAGGACTACCTCGATGTTCTCGTGATGATGTTTGAGGTCTTCAACGTAGCCCGCCGCGATGGTCTGGTTGGGTTGGAGAACCACGTCGAACATCCCGAAGAGAGCGAAATCTTCCAACGCTATCCGAAATTTCTGAAGAACCACGCGGCTATGGCGTTTTTTGCCGATACCATGCGTGTCATCATCTCGGGCGCGGTCCAGCCGCACGATCTGGAAGACCTGATGGATTCCGACATTGAAGCCATGCATGAAGCTGAGATGGAGCCACCAACAGCACTGAATACTACCGCCGACTCGCTGCCCGGTTTGGGAATCGTGGCGGCGGTGCTGGGCATAGTGCTCACTATGGCGAAAATCGACGGCCCGCCGGCCGAAATCGGTAATAGTGTAGCGGCCGCCCTGGTCGGTACCTTTCTCGGCATTCTTTCCTGCTATGGTTTCGTGGGTCCTCTCGCTGTTAGTCTCAAGCACCGCGTGAATGAAAGCCGGCAGTACATCACCTGCATCAAACATGGTCTCCTGGCCTTCAACAAAGGTGTCGCCGGCGTTATTGCGGTTGAGTTTGCAAGGCGGTCGCTTTTTGAGATCGTCCGGCCCGGCTTCCTGGAACTTGAAGCGGCCTGCAACGAAGCCAAGAGAAGATAGCTCGAATGGCCGAAAACAAAGAACAACAGCCCATAATAATAAAGAGGGTCAAGGGCGGCCACACCGGTCACCATGGCGGCGCCTGGAAGGTTGCCCTCGCGGACTTCATGACGGCCATGATGGCCTTTTTCCTGGTTATGTGGCTGGTCGGACAGAAGCCCGAGGTACGCGAGGCGGTCGGTGGCTACTTCCGTGACCCCGGCAAGTTCCAAAGGGAGGGTTCGTCCGGCATCTTGAGTGGCTCGAGTTCAGTCATTCCCGTGGTCTCCTCCGATGTCGGGTTGAAGGCCAGGAAATCGGAGAGCGACAAGGGCCCCACCGATGTCGAGCGCAAGCAGATGAAAAAGGCGGCCAAGAAAATAATCGATGAACTCAACAAGCAGGAAGCATTCAAGCGTCTCAAGAAAAACGTCAAGATGCAAATGACCTCGGAAGGGCTGCGCATAATTCTAAACGAATCGGAGAACTCGCCGGCCTTCTTCGAGCCCGGCTCAGCCAAACTGCTTCAGAAGAGCGCCGTCATCCTAATCACGATTGCCCGCGAGTTGGGTGAACTTGACAACCGGATAGTGATCGAAGGTCACACTGATGCTCAATATGGGGGAGACAAGATTTACACCAACTGGGAGTTGTCGGCCGACCGAGCCAACTCCGCCCGTGAGTTGATGGCGGTCTCCGGACTCGGCGAGGACCAGATTCGAGAAGTGCGCGGCTATGCCGATCGCTTCCCGATGATTATGCACAATCCCAACGATGCCCGCAACCGCCGAGTCACCCTCCTGGTACTTTACCGCTCCACCGAAATAGCCTACGACCAGCTTGAAGTCGGCGGCGACCTGTTAGCCGAGATCGAAGCAGAGGGGTAGGTACATACTCCATCACAATGTCATGCCCGCGCAGGCGGGCATCCACCTTTACCTATCCTTCGACTCCGCTCAGGATGAAGTTTGCGGTGCGTGCGAAGCGTGAAAGACAGACTTGCTCCTTCTTTGACTCCGCTCACCCCTTTTTCACCCAGGGTAAAGTGTCCGTATTTGTGCGCGGCGGACCTCCCGGTCTGCCCGTTTGAAGGACGTACCCAAAGTAATCAAGGGGCAGACGAGGAGAAGCTGTCCCAAAAGCTGCTGTTCCGGTGGTTCCTTCGACATCCGGAGGAAGTCGTGAGAACCGCCGGTTCCTTAAGCGTACTCTTCGCAACCGTTTGGAAAGATCGCTGGGTCACAATCTCGACTGCGTCGATCTCAGGATCCGGCGAAACGAACTTATGGAACAATCTCAGGACATCTGCCGCTTGTTTGGGCGGCACCTTGTCATATCGAACGTTCTGGAATCGTCGCTGCGGCGCGCGAAGCGCGAAAGACAGGCTTGCCTGTGTCAAAAAACTGGCGTCTCGTGAACTTTCCCCTATATTAGACGATAGAAAAAGAAAAGAGACACCCCGGTCAAAATCGATCCGGGGCTTTTGTGCTGTCTGAAAGGATGTGACGCACTGGATACTAAAACACCCACGGCTGAAACAACGCGCGCCCTGCCCAGAGTCCTGGAGCAGTTTCGCCGCTACGCACCATTTCACAAACTGCTGGCGGCAATTGAGGACTCTTCCCCCCCTACCGTTACCGGCTTGGTCGGTTCAGCCGCGTCATGTATAATCCATTCCTTAGCAGATGTACTGCAACGGCCGATTTTGGTGGTGGCTTCCGATGCGGAGAAAGCCAACGATCTCTACGAAGACTTGCACTTTCTCATGGGGAGCGGTCGGGTCGGACATTTTCCGTCGAGACAGATTCTGCCGTACGATTTTCGCGCCCCGGTGGGTGAGATTATGGGTCGTCGGATTTCCACGTTGGCCGGGTTACTGGAAGGTCGGATGCCGGTGGTCGTATGTTCAATCAGAGCGCTCATGGAGCCGACGATCTCGCGTGACCATCTCACCGAGAGCATGATCAGTCTGAAGGCCGGCGGGGAAGTTGACCTGGACGAATTGGTGGCGCGGTTGATCCGACTGGGGTATCGACGTGTCCCGGTGGTGGAGGAAGTCGGTGATTTGGCTGTGCGCGGCGGACTGATCGATTTTTTCACGCCCGATTCCGACGCGCCCGTGCGGGTCGAACTGTTCGGCGATGAGATCGAGACGATTCGCGAATTCGATGTCGCCACCCAACGCACGCTGTGCCGAAGGGATGAAGTTCGATTGTTGCCCAAACGGGAGATACCTATAACACAGGAATCCTTAGAGAGCTATCTGGAAGTTCTTCCCGCCGATGACGCTGACTTTATCCGCGCGCGCTACCTGAACGACCCGGAACTTCCGGGGCTGGAATGGCTGTCCATTCTCTTTGGACTAAAGCAGGGCCGCCTGCTGGATTTCATCGATCAACGCGGAATCGTTTACATGCAGGGACAGGGTGCGCTGAGAGCCGAGGCGGATACTGTTATGAACGAGGCAACCCTGTTGCACGAACGGTTACGAGGTCGCCTCTCCAATCTGCCGACCCCGGAGCAGTACTACCAGCCGCTCAGTGACCTCTTCGCTGCCGTCGGTGAACGTCTGTGCATCGATCAAGTACCGTTTCGGGGTGGACGTGCGGGCATCATCGATTTCACATGCAAACCTCATCCATCCCTGGGGTCGCGGCTCGATTTGCTGGAGAAAACCATCCGCGAATTCGAATCGCAAGGGCTGAGCTACCTGATTGCCATCGCTACCGAAGGCCAGAAGTCGCGGCTGCGCGATCTGATCATGGAACGCATGTCGCTGGAGATACCTCCGCCGCTGGAGGTGGCCAACCTCAAGGGCGGTTTCGTCTGTCCCGCCGGTCGGTTCGGCCTGTTGACCGATCACGAGATTTTCGGTCGCTATCATCGCCGCGTCCACCGCAAGAAGTTCAAAGAAGGCATGGCGATTCGGGATTACTCCAACCTCGGTGTGGGTGACTATGTCGTCCACACCGACCACGGCGTCGCGCGTTACCGCGGACTGGAGACGCTGTTAGTGGACGGCCGGAACCGCGACTGTCTCACCCTCCAATACGCCGAGACAGACCGGCTTTATGTACCTATCGAGGAGTTCAACCGGGTCTCGAAGTACTCCGGCAAGGATAGCTCCCCTCAGCTAACCCGCTTGGGCGGTCCCGGCTGGGAGAAGCTTAAGAAAAAGACCAAGAAAGCGATCGCCGACATGGCGGCTGACCTCATTAAGTTGTACGCCGAGCGCAAAGCGAAAAGCGGCTTCTCGTTCGGGGAGGACACTGTCTGGCTGCGGCAGTTGGAGTCATCGTTTGTGTTTGATGAGACACCCGACCAGCAGAAAGCGGTCAACGATGTCAAGTACGACATGGCCGATGACAAACCGATGGATCGTCTGATTTGCGGCGACGTCGGTTTCGGCAAGACCGAGGTGGCCGTCCGCGCCGCTTTCAAAGCTATCGAAGGTGGCAAACAGGTGGCGGTGCTGGTACCGACGACTATTCTGGCGCAGCAGCACTATCAGACATTCACCGACCGTCTCAAGGAGTTCCCTCTCAAAATCGAGATGCTCTCACGATTCCGCAGCCGCAGGGAGCAGCTTGTGGTCGTCGATGGTCTCGCCGACGGCACGGTCGATCTGGTGATCGGCACCCACCGGTTGTTCTCGAAGGATGTGTTTATCAAGGACCTGGGACTTCTGATTATCGACGAAGAGCATCGCTTCGGCGTGCGGCACAAAGAGAAGCTCAGGCGATTGCGCGCCACCGTTGACACTATTTCTATGACGGCAACGCCGATCCCGCGAACTATGCAGATGTCACTGATGGGCGCTCGCGACATGAGCCTGATCACCACCTCGCCCAAAGATCGTCTGCCGATCATCACGGAGATCGTTGATTTCGACCCGGGCATTATCGCCACAACTATTCTGCGCGAGATCGACCGCGGCGGGCAGGTGTTTTTCCTGCACAACCGGGTGCAGACGATCGACGCCATGTACAACTATCTCAAAAAGATCGTGCCCCAGGCGGAGATCGCCGTCGCGCACGGACAGATGCATGAGAAGTCGTTAGAAGGGGTCATGCTGGCGTTTATGCAGGGACGATACGACGTACTGTTGTGCACCTCGATTATCGAATCCGGCCTGGACATCCCCAGCGCCAACACCATTCTGATCAATCGCGCCGACCGATTCGGTCTGGCTCAGTTGTACCAGATTCGCGGACGGGTCGGCCGCAGCTCCCGCCGGGCCTACGCCTATCTGCTAACGCCACCGATCCGACGTCTGAAAGCCGACGCCGTCAGACGTCTGCGCGCGTTGGAGGCGCACTCCGATCTCGGCAGCGGCTTCGCACTGGCCATGCGCGATCTCGAAATTCGCGGCACCGGGACAATCCTTGGCGCCAAACAGTCCGGCTTTATTGAAGAGATCGGTTTCGACATGTACAACCGACTGTTGGAGGAAGCCATCGCCGAATTAAAGGGTGTTACCATTCAGGCCTTACCGGAAGTCAAACTGGAACTCGATTATGAACTGCACATTAACGATACCTACGTCACCGATCGGCATCAGAAGGTTGACGTTTATCGCCGCCTGGCCGATGCCCACACGCTGGACGACGTGGAGAAGATTCGCGATGAGGTTACTGATCGGTTCGGTCGGATACCCCTGTCGACGGTCAACTTGATCGAAGCAACTGCGGTGAAGATAGCTGCGGCGGTATTGGAGATCGAAAAGGTGCGGCTAAAGTCCGGACGCGCCAGGCTGGTATTCAAAGAAGGTCGACAACTAACACGATCCGAGGTCGAAGCGTTCCGAAAAGCCACCGACTGTCCGCTGTCGTTCGACCTGGCGGGTCGCTCTACGGTCAAGATCGACTTGGGTGCGATCAACGTCGACACCCGCCTGAACTACCTGCGCAATGTGCTGTGTAAGATATAGCCGTGAGCTTGAGACTCAAGGGTAATGTCTATTGTCCTCGTCCT
>JAUXBJ010000047.1 GCA_030619425.1 bacterium | reverse complement strand
GCCCAAAAGCATTGGCGGCGTGAGCCGACGGCATCGAATAGCCGCCGCCACAGCCGACCAGAAGATGAACCTGCTCCATGAGATGACAGGGGCGCGGGCGTTCGATCAGTCCTTTCAGGAAGTTCGCTGCCAGTTGATCCGTCAACAGCAACGCCACAGCCGAGAAAAGAACCAGCCAGCGCAACCGGGCGTTACCGCGCCAAAGCAGGATAGCCATGGCCGCGCCGTACGCTACGCGCAGTAGCTGGTCGGAAGTAATGATCGGCATGATAAAATCAGTGACCGGATTGGCCAACTGCATGTTCACGAACAGGAACAAGCCACGATCAATAGCGCTTAGCATCTCAAGCATAAGTCTTGGGGTTCCCTTTCAGAAAACGGGTCAACTGTCTTCGCGTGGGAGCGCCGGTACGTGCGCCGGGCTGGGTGCATTTGAGCGCGGCTGCTGCTGCGCCGAATCTCAAGCGCTCGGCCATGTCAGAACCGTTCAACAATCCATACAGATAGCCGGCGTGAAAACTGTCGCCGGCCCCGGTGGTGTCGACCGCCTCGACACGAAAGGCCGGCCGGCAAAAGATGCGCCCCTGTTCGCATCCGGTGGCGCCTTTGATACCCTCGGTGACGACAATGCTGCCGGCGCAGACCTCAGACAGCCTCTTGATGGCCCCCTTAGCTGATCTGGTGCGAGTGAAGGGAAAAGCGAAAGCGTCGGCCACTACCAGATGATCCACCAGGGGCAGTCTCGGCGAAACATCGTTGCGCACGGAACCGATATCGAACGAGACCGTCACCTTGTGCCGCCGCGCCCAGCGGGCCAGCTTGAGCGCGGCCTCGAGGTCCCGCCCATCCAGATGCACCAGGCGCGGGATGGGAAGGCTTGATGTTTTCAGATCGTTCGGTCTAATGTGAATCCGACGATAGAGCGTAATTGTACGCCGCCCGGCGCCTTTTTCGATCAAGCCGACAGCCACAGCCGAGGGTTGCTTCTTGTGGAGTATCAGGCGACAGTCGACCTTCTCTCTGGTCAGTTCCTCGATGGCCATGCGACCGAGGTAATCGTCACCCACCACCGCGATAACAGCCGTCTTCATCCCCAGTCGTGACAGACCCACCATAGCGTTGGGCACCGGGCCGCCGCCCTGTACGCAACAGTCGACGGCATTGATTTTCTCTCCGGCCCGGGGCAGGCGTTCCACGGTATAGAGAAGATCCATCGGGATGATACCCATCCCAAGACAGTCCAACTGTTGCCGCTTAGGTGAGGGTTTCAACTATAGCCTTCCCCGAACTCAGTTGCACGATGTCGTTGGTCAGCGCCTGGGCCAATGATCGCCGCACTTCCAACTCCAGGGTGACACGATCGGCAAAATCGGCTTGACGTTGATGGGCCTGGTGTCTGCTGACAACTTTCATCAGCGGATCATACATGGCAAAGGGAATAACGATCCTGAGTCGAACGGTAATGAAGTTCTGCTTGCGTCCGGCTGAATCAAGGGCTGCCGTGGCGACATCACCATACGCCCGCACCAGCCCGCCGGTGCCGAGCTTGGTGCCGCCATAATAGCGCGTCACCACCACCAAAACGTTGGTCAGTTCTCGGCCGCACACGATATCGAAAATCGGACGTCCGGCGCTGCCGTTCGGCTCGCCGTCGTCGGAGTACTTAAAGGTGACCTCGTGCTCTGTTCCCACTCGATAGGCATAGCAATGGTGAGTAGCGGCATGTTCGCGTTTGCGGATTGCCTCAAGTTGTGTCATAGCCTTATCCACGGATGACGTCACCATCGCCTCGGCGATGAACCGCGAGCCTTTGCGCTTGATCTCCGCCTGAGCCGCTCGTTCTATCGTGTAGTAGACGTCGTCCATCACCAGATATCAGACGAGGGCGTCGAGGATATCATTGATTTTGTCCAGGCCAACCATCGGTATGGCGCCACATCTCGCCGTCTCCGACAAACTGTCCTTATCCGCCAGGGCGCCGTTCCTGGGATCGATCAGAATGAACGTCAACTTCCCGGTTTCGTTGCAAAACGACAGCAGATCCATGGTCGTCAGCGAATCTTTGTACACCTCGGTAACCACCACCGCCTGCACCAAACCGACCAGTATCCGGTTACAGGTGCGATAGGTATCCGCATCCGGCTCAGTGTCCGGTGAGTATTCGCTGAGGACACCGCCGGTCCGGGCGATATCGATAGCCAACGGCATCTGTTCGGTCAGGTCGATGTGATCGAAGCCGCCGCTGAGAATTGCAAACGAGTCACCTTCACCGGCCTTTGCGCCGACATGAGCGGCGGCATCAATACCGCGCCGCAGCGATGATACCACCTCCACCCCGGCCTCGGCGGAACGACGACCCATCGTGACGGTCAGCTCGATCCCCTGGTTGGTCGCTTCTTCGGCGCCGACGATCGCCACTGATTTCCTTGTGCGATCGGGCAACCGCCCCCGTACGTACAGCAGCGGCGGCGGGTCGTTGAGTTCGAACAGAAGGGGTGGGAAGTCATCGTCCAGGCGAGTGTGTATGGCAATATCACGCTGTTTCAAATCAGCCCGGTACCTGGCGGCATCCTCAAGAAAGGCGTCGCTGCCCGTGATGCGCTCAACCAACTCGGGGGTCATGCCCTCAATCGCCGACAGCGACGTTCGATCCGCATGCAGGATATTCCCCGGATCACCATAGCGCTGCAGCAAGGCGTTCATCAGTCGCGGCCCGATATCGGCAAATCTTGTCAGAGCCAGCAGGATCAGATTGTTGTCAAATTGTTGGTCTTCGGTCATGGCGCAATTTCTCCACCCGATGCGTGTTTGTCAACATGTAATGGGTGATTCATCAAATACGGAGGCCGGACTTGAAATGCAGGTCGAAATCGCCTATTATGCAACAACGACGACGCAACTAATGAGGATGGAATGAGAAAACTTCTGTTTGTGCTGATGGTAACGATGATGATTTCCTGCGCCGGTGAACCGGAGACTTTTGATGAATTGGTTAAGGCTGGGGAGCGCTCCTTTGTCAGCGGCGACTATTTCAAAGCACGTGGGTATCTGTCCGGGGCTCTCAAACAGAAACCCTCCGATCGTCAGGTGTTGTATCTTCTCGGTCTCACTTTTTCACGCGAGTTGATGTACGATTCGGCAGCGTTCTACCTTGGCCGGGCCGACATCCTCTACCCTGCCGATCGTGAGATCAATACGGCTTTGTACGAGGCATCCATCAACTGCGGGGATTTCAAGACGGCCCGCAAGGCGTTGCGGGCGCTGATCGCTACCGGGGATCCGATAGACAATCACCTGGAGACGTTGGCCAAACTCAGCCTGGAGATCGACGACATTTCTTTTGCACATCACTATTATCGACAGCTACTCGAACGTGAACCGGAAAATCCCAATCGGTATGTTCAGGTAGGCAACACCGCCGCCGACCTCGGCTCGCTCAGCGTCGCCATCGAGATTGTCGACGGCGCCATTGAGAAGTTCGGACCGAACGAATCATTCCTGGCCAACAAGGGTACTTATCTCGCCGCTCAACGCAAATACTCGGAAGCGGAGCAGATTTTTCGCTCGCTGCTGGCCGACGACACCGCCGCAGTAGCCTATCAACTTAACCTGGCCTCAGTGCTGGCCTCGCAGGACACACGAGAAAAACGACAGGAGGCACTCAAGCTCTTCAGGGGAGTACGCACCGTCTTCGGGGATAATAGGCTGGATTCCACGATACGAGTCCTTGAGGCCGAGTTCGGCGAATCGAGCGACTGACTCGGGCGGCAGATGTCCGGTCAAGCCGGGTCTCTTTGCGGCGCATGTGGACATACGCCGCCCACAAAAGTGTGGATACTGGCGAACGCCACCCCACCACAGCAGTCAAACCGGGCCGCCGACAGGCATCTAAGCCAAAATGGGTCCATAAAAGAGGAGGGCAGGATTATTGCTAATCCTGCCCAACGCAGGGCTGTCTCTAGGAGAGACAGAGGGGGTTTTTCTTGCTCTGCTTATTTAACGTATAACCATGCTATTTTGTTCGGACAGTTCCACAAAAAAGTGTCGCAAAAGTTGCGTTTTTGGGTCTTTTAATGGCTGATTTACCGCCGTGACCGGCCGCCTCTCGGCGACCGGTCTCTTCGGTGCATTCTGATGACATTCATGTGCCATTACGTCGCAATTCCCTGCGATTTCTCTCTACAGTCCATCGTCCCAAGAAGGCTCTACATCGTTGCAAGCCAACTTCCATCGGCCCTGAAAGAAACCCTTCTTGAATGCCGGGTGGGATTTATACTTACCCTTCAGAGTGCCGATCACCAGTTCGTCGGCGTTGAGTATCTCACCTGCAAACCAACCGCCGGCATGCTTGACAGCGTTCGGGTTGGCATTATGGCTGGGATGCTGATCCCAACGACCGCGCAGGAAACCCTCGAACCGGCCATTGGCGGAGATCCATTTGCCGAAAAACACTCTCTGGCCGTCATCATCGACCCCCCAATGGCCGCGCAGGAAGCCGGAGATCCATCCGTGACGAGTCATCCAGACGCCACGGAAGACACCCTCACCGTCCTCGTTGTAGCCCCAGTGACCGGTCAGAAAACCGCGCGGACAGGGGACGCGGTCCAGACGGAAAGCATGGAAGGCGACCGCGTTGGAATCGGCGTCGTCCAGGTAAACAACGGTATCCAGGGCGGCCAATTCGGACAGGTCAAAGGTGTGACTGTACGGTCCGGTCTCAAAGGCAACGGTTACAGCCTCAGAACTTATCGCCGTGTCGGGCGGGATAAAAATATCAACGGCAAGGCCGTCGTGATGCACAGTAGTGATCGACTCCCACTCTACCAGAGTGCGGTCGGTGCGGGGAACGATAGCATCCTGTCCCGTTTCGAATTTGATCACCCGCCGGATGACCATAGCGCCGCGCGAGACTGTCAGCGAGCCGGTCCAGTCGGTAACGTCAATGACGGTGGAATCATAGCGCAACTGACCCCAGACCACCCTGAAATGGTAACGGCCGTCGAGGGCGTCGTCCAGAGTGTCGGCGCCGAGAGCGCTTAGCATCGGGTCATTGTACTCACCGTTATCGTTGGCCTCGGCCAACAGGTCGGGGTCACCGAAGCCGGGCGATTCGTTGGTCGCCAGGTAGCCGCCGGTCGGATCGTTAAGATTCAGATTCTCGGTGAGATCATCCGACCCCGTCGAATTTTCCGAGCAGCCTACCGCCCATACCAACAGGGCCACCAACATTGTGATTGTAAATAATCTCCGTAACACGTCTGTCTCTCCTTTGTCTGTCTGATTCTTGGTCTCTGTTCTGGTCAATATTCTAACAGAAACCGTGCCAATACTGTTGTCTGCGGCCAAGTTGTTGCGCTATGGTCGGTTGAGATTTGACGCACCCCTCTCAGACGGCAGCCGGGGTGTACGCAATGGTACATCGCATAGCGGTTGAACGCTGAGGTACAAACAGCCTGAACCACCATTACCTGAGAATAGTCGGCTTGCCTGGTGCGGCAACATTTCGTTTCTTGAGCGGTCCAATGGAGTAACGCGAAAACACGACGACGCCATGAACATAGCGACCGAACAACTTTTCACCAATGTGAAACCGCAAACCATTCTGGGGCGTATCATTCAGTTTCCCCTGACGAGGTTCGTCCTCTTCCTTGCTTTTCTTGCGCCCGTAAGTCTTGCCGTGATGGCGCTCGATCCAGGTCTGGAGACATCAACTCCTCTGACGAAGTCGCTGGTTGCAGTGTGCGCCGCCGTTCTCATGTATCTTGCCTACTGTCTCTATACCCGCTTGGTAGAGAAACGCAAGGCGCTTGAGATGACGCTCAAGGGCAGCCCCGCTGAGTTCGGCAAAGGCCTCGCGATCGGCAGCGGACTAATGATAACGATTGTGGCGCTGCTGGCCGTCGCCGGCTGCTACCGGGTCGAGTCGTTCAACCTCGACTGGTCAATACTGATCTCGGCCTTTCTGCGTCTGGGCTCGGGGGCTTTTCTGGAAGAATTGATCTTCCGGTTGATCATATTCAAACTGACCGAGGA
The DNA here is from genome assembly GCA_030619425.1 of bacterium. Lineage (GTDB taxonomy): Bacteria > Zixibacteria > MSB-5A5 > GN15 > FEB-12 > JAJRTA01. The sequence goes on along the minus strand of JAUXBJ010000047.1, from coordinate 2,114 downwards.
AGCGCTCGGCAGTTGGGTGGCGCTGGTCGTGCAGGCGGCCCTCTTTGGCGCCGCACACATAGGCAACCCCAATGCTTCGATTTTCAGTTCGGCCGCCATCGTGGTAGAAGCCGGTGTGCTCCTGGCGGCCGCGTTTATGGTAACTCGGCGCGTCTGGCTGATCTTCGGTTTGCACCTGGCGTGGAATTTCGTACAGTCGACTGTTTTCGGTCTCTCCGTATCCGGAACTACTTCGCATGGCATCATCACACCGATTGTCAGCGGTCCGGAGTGGCTGACCGGTGGCGCTTTCGGTGTCGAAGCGTCCTGGCCTGCTGTCGGACTCTGTCTGGCGGTCGGTCTGCTGTTCTTAAGAAGGGCGGTAAAGGGAGGTCAACTGGCGCCGCCGGTCTGGCGTCGACGGCGACAGCGATCATTCTTCACTGCCGATTCCACCTGACGTCCGGCGATAATCGGTCATGACCTGAGATGCTGCCGCTGCGCGATGCGCGAAAAACAGGGCTGGCCCCCCTGTTAATACTGGGTGAAACCGCTGTCGGTCTCGGTCGATGTCGAAGCTTCGCCGTCGCCGGCCTCACCATCGCCCCAGCGATCGGCGGTACCGGTGATACCCCTGACTCTCAGATCAAAGTCATCCGGGTTGGTCGCCTGGCCCATAGCCTCCTCAAAGGATATCAACCCCTGCTTGTAGAGCTTCATAATGGCCTGGTCGAAGGTCTGCATTCCGTATTGCACGTTGCCCTGCTCCATCAACTGGGAGATATCGACGGTTTTCTCCGGGTCCATAATGCACTCCCGGATAGCGCCTGAGTTGATCAGGATTTCCAGAGCCGGCACACGGCCCGGCATGTCGGAACGAGACAACAGACGCTGGCAGACGATGGCCTTCAGGGTGCCGCCAAGAAGCAGCCTGATCTGCTGCTGCTGGTGCGGCGGGAAGAATGAAATGATCCGCGAGATCGTCTCGATTACGTTCAGGGTATGCAAGGTCGTCAATACCAGATGACCGGTGTCGGCGGCTGTCAGGGCGATCGACATTGTTTCCAGGTCTCGCACCTCGCCGATCAGGATTACATCCGGGTCCTGTCGGAAAGCATGCCTCAAAGCCGAAGCGAAGGTCTCGGTGTCCCCGCCCACTTCACGCTGGGCAATGATCGACTTTTTGTCGCGGTAGATGTACTCAATCGGGTCTTCTACGGTCAGGATGCTGCTACTGCGAGTGGAGTTCATTTCTTCGATCATCGCTGCCAGAGTGGTTGATTTGCCGGAGCCGGTAGTGCCCGTGATGACGATCAGACCACGATTGTCTCCAGCCAGTTTCTTGATTACCGGCGGCAGATTGAGTTCTTCGAATCCCGGCACCTGGGTATTGACGGCGCGGATGGCCACGCCCGAAGTACCGCGCTGCCGGAATAAATTGATACGAAAGCGGCCGAGCTTGGCTACCGATAGCGCCAGATCCATCTCCCGCTTGCGGTTAAAACGCTCCAGTTGCTTCTCGTTCAGAACCTGTGCTACGATCTGATCCATCAAGTCGATCGTTACCGGATCGGTGGCAATCTGTTCCAGTTGACCGTTGACCCGGATGTGCGGTCGGTTGCCCACTCGAATGTGAAGGTCGGACGCATTGCGGTTGAGCATCTCGACCAGCATTTGCTTGAGATTCATCTGGAGTCCCTTCCAACTTGGAGCCCGGTTCAATCGGGGTCGATCAAGAATATCGCTTGCCCGAACTCGACCGGTTGAGCGTTCTCGACCAGTATCTTCACAACGCGTCCGGAGACCTCGGATTCGATTTCGTTCATCAGTTTCATGGCCTCGACAATACAGACCACCTGTCCGACGCTGATCTTTTCGTTTATGGAAACATAGGACGAAGTGTCAGGGGCCGGTGCGGCGTAGAAGGTGCCCACCATCGGGGAGGTAATTTCGACATACTTGCCGGTGTCTTCCACCGGGGCGGCTGGAGCTGGGGGTGGCGGCGCGGTCGGCGCCACTGCCGGTGCGCTCGCAACCGGCGGGGATGTGGCGGCCGGAGCCGCAGCGCTGAGGACCGCTGTCTGGCCACTGTGACCGTTGTTCGATGGGTTCAACTTCTGCACGATCCTTATCCG
>JAUXBJ010000368.1 GCA_030619425.1 bacterium | reverse complement strand
GAGTGCCGTCCGACTCAGTGGTGTGGATGTGAACGCAGCCGGTATACTGGTAGCAATCGTCGACTCGTCTAACCATCAGTGCGCTCCTCAGGCGCCGGGACCTTGCGGAAAATGTACATACCCACCAGCATCATCAAAGCCAGCGTCAGTACGCCCACTCGATACGGTAGTTTGGCCGCATCCATGTCACTTATACCCAGAAGTTCAACGGTCGCCTGACCTATCGGGCGAGCCGGGTTGAACAGATAGACCACCGTAGTCCACACCAACGGTCCAATCATCGCCGCCGCTTTACCTGAGAGGGAAAACAAGCCGAAAAAACGGCCCAGCTCATCACGAGGCACTAACTCCGCCAGCAGCGGTCTGGTCGTGGTCCACAACCCGCCGAGCAGGACACCGGCAAGCGAGCCAAGAACCCAGATGACGGCCATGCTTTCGGCGAACACGAACAACACCAGCACTGCCACCCATCCGATCACGACCAGATTTAGCAGGCGCTTCAGAGACCAGTACTGCGCGACCTTGCCGATCAGAAAGGACCCGATCACGGCTGAAATCGGCGTGATGATCAGATACGTTTGGATTTGATCTTCGGCCAAACCTACCACGATTGACAAGAAGATGCTGATATTGATAATCACCGTTGCCACGGCATCCTCGAAAAAGTAATCCGCAACCAGGAAACGCATCACGCCGGGATATTTCCTGGTCAGACGGATACCATCCCATACATCGCGGTAGGCTGCTTTTATGCTCATCTTCTTGAGTGCCCTGACCGGTGCCTCCTTTACCCACAAAAACAGCGGCACGGCAAAAAGCATGAACAAGATCGCCGACGGCAAAAAGGACGCAACCTTCCCCCCACCCGCCAGAAACGGGATATCGACAGAGAAAACCGAACCGGTGACAAACGGCAGCACCAGCACGATTCCCAGGATCGCCCCCACGTAACCCAAGGCGACTCCGATACCGGAGACAAATCGCGCCTGCCGTCCATCCGCAACTGAATAAAGCAGTGAATTGTAAAAGGGTTGTCCCGCCTCATAGGCAAAGTTGGCGATGATGAAAAGTACGATGGTGACCACAAACATCCCCGGCGGGATAAACGTCAATCCTCCCACGGCGATGCAGCAGGTCAGCGTAAACAGAAACAGAAATATCTTTTTCTTGGTCGACTGATCCGACATCGCCCCCAGCGCCGGCAGCAGTAGGGCCGCCAGGAACATCGAGATTGAAAACGGGATGTCGAAATAGCGGTCATCGTACCCCAGGTCCTCGACGACGTACCGCTTCAGATAGAGCGACACGATGTTCATCGAATAGATCGTATTAGCGAAATCGTAAAGCGACCAGCCAATGATATCTTTACGAAACAGACTGCGCTGGGAAACCATCGGTTAGAGCCCAAGCTGATCGGATATTGTGAGCATGCCGTCGCGCACTAACATCAGGAATTCGCCCAACTGGAGCTCGAGTTGGGAACAAGCCGCCATGTTCTCGCGTGTGGCGCCGGCGGCGAATCGCTTCTCCTTGAATCTCCGGAGCATGAATTCAACGTCGAGCGGTGCAAGTTTTTTGTCTGGGTGCATCAACGCGCAAGCCACTATGAACCCGGTCGCCGGATCAACACTATAGAGCGCCCAATCCAGTCGACTGCGACAGGGCTGATGACCTGGGTGCGCCTTGATGGCATTGAGCATCTCCTCGGGAAGCTCGTACTCAGAGAGCCACTCGCAGGTGAGGAAACTGTGACGGGCTTCGTCGTCCTTTGTCTCGTTGTAATCGAGATCGTGAACCAGACCGGTGAGGCCCCAGTACTCTACATCCTCGCCCAGATGCTCGGCCAATCGACGCATCCCGGCTTCGACAGCCAGAATATGTTTCAACAGGTTGTTGACACCGATCTTGTCGACCACCATTTGATAGGCGGTATCGCGGGATAGATTCAATCGTGGCATGGGCGGTAATAAAGCCGTCGGCACGGTCAAAGTCAAGCAGCCAACGGCATGGCTTAGTCGTCGAAGTTCCAGACCAGACCGTAGTAAAAGAAGCTGCCGTTATGGGTAAGGTAATCACGCTGCCGGTAAACCCGGTTCAGGACATTCTGGAACACGAAATGAAAACGGAAATTCTTCAAGCCCAGTGAAAGCTTGGCGTTGGCGATCAACTCCTCACCCAGACCCTCTTCGACTAAACCGTGATACGGACCTACATAGACGACTTCCCCGTAGGCAAATAGATCGAGCAGCTTTGACTCCCAGTAGTAGTGCAATTCCAGTCCGGCGAAGGCCTGATACTCCGGAGTATACGCCTTGTCGTCATAGCGGTCGTACTCAATATGGTGGTAAGCGCCACCGCCGGAGAAACGCAGGATGTCCGCCAGTTTAAGGCGTTGCAGCAGGGAGGCATTAACAAAGTCGATGTCACCGTTGATGGGAGAAAACAGCAGATAGTCCGCGACACTATCACTCACCATCTGGTGCTGCCAGTCTATACCATCGGTAATTCGCCCGCCCGTCACATTCAGTCTCACCGCGTTGTCAAGACTGCCCCACTCGAGCAAAAGGCTTCCCGTCAGTTGTTTCTCCGGCTGTAGTTGCCGGTTACCTTCGTTGGCGTAGTCGCGTATATCGGAGGAGTATATCGATGCCTGCTGAAACGGCAGGAACAACTCGTGCAGACTCGGCACCCGTTCACAGTAGCCAACCGACAGTTGCAACAGCATTTTGGAACTTTCTTTCGATACCACCGCCGCCGCATCCGGCATAAACGAGAACTCATCATCGTAGCGCCCGCCAACGGCCAGCGCATACCGAACACCGTCGACCAAACGAGCCATTTCCAGCGTGGCGTCAGCCTGGGCGCGACTAGAGAGATCATCGTAACTTTTGTACTCAACGTACTCACCATCGATGCGAACACGCAGAATCGTCCGACCCATTAACCATTCACGTTTGACAAAACCGCCATGTGCGGTGTGATTGTAGCGTGAGGTGTAAGCGCCATCGCTGTATGACCCCTGGCGGTCGTGTCGATAGCCCAACTCGTAATGAACCTTCCCGTCGTCGCTGTTTCGATCAAGCGACAGTTCGGCATATCTGTCAAACCGATCCCGCGAGATCGTCACCCCACCCAGCGCCGGGCGTACCGCCAACCGGCCGTCGCGATTGTAT
>JAUXBJ010000118.1 GCA_030619425.1 bacterium | reverse complement strand
GTGACGGTCACCGCCTGCTCGCTGATTCTACTGGTCAAGGGTTAAGCCGGATCGGTATTCAGATGGACGATAAAAAGAGATGCATCAACTGTGGGCGACCGCTCTATCAGCAGCAGGGAATCTGGCTATGTGTCAAGTGCAACTCGCGTGATATCGACGACGCCCGGATTTTCATAGATGAAAAAGAGTCCGACGACACTGTCTTCATCGAATGTCCCGGCGCGACGTTGTATGAACCCGGCACCCACAATGTCATCGCTGGGGTGAAGTTTCACGACAATGACGATCCATTCAAGGGATACAAGATAATAGACAAGCCGGTGTACGCTCCTAACCACACCAGGAGACGACGGATCAAACGGGAGGCGCTGGGACGAATCCGGCGTTGTCAGGCCTGTCAGGATTACACGGTCAGGATGCAGCGCAAAGAGGGTCCGGACTTTTTCATTCCTTCCTCGAAGTTCCCCCACCGCACCAAACTGAAGTCGGTCCAACACGTCACCTACGAGCCATAGGGCGAAGCATCGGTCTCAAATAAGTTTGAGACGGCCACCCGCTGCAACACTGGTAGCCCACCTATAGCGAAGCGACAGGTGGGTTCTTATCGTTGAAAAAGCTGTTCAGGGACTGTGTCGGCGGGTGACTCTGCTCGACGCAAACCTTACCAATAATACCCCATATCCTTCCAAAAACATGCGGACTTGACTCGTCTCCAGATCAGCCAAAACTGTCAAGTATCACCGCCGATATTCCGATATAGTCAAAAACTGAACAGTATGCCAAACCTGGAGGTATTATGCGTTCTGTAATGGCTACTATTGCCGTTCTCTTGCTGTTGGTCGGTTCGGCGCCGGTGTTTGCCGGGCAAACCGAACGGGATATCGTCGACCGCTTTCTCGCCCGGGCCCAGAAGAAACAAACCCATCACTTGAGTTGGGTGGCCGGGAATTTCGGCATGAATCGTATCAACCGCCAGAACGATTACAATGCGTTTGCCAGTTACCAATCGAGCAATTTCGACAACGGCTCGCTGGAATGGGTGGGTGAAGCGACGTCGTTCGGGCTTGATTTCGGATTAGTATTTGCCCAGAAGATCGGTTGGTCGATCGGTGGCGAATACTGGCTCAAGATGGGCGAGAACAAGACCGGATCATTTGACTACAACCCGCCTGATGGAGCAGCCGTTACTATATCCAATCTGAAATCCGAGATTCAGGTCTGGGGCGTGACCACCGGTCTGCAGTACTATGTTTTCAACCGACCGACCGCAACCGAACAACTGACCAAGCTGGCTGTTCGTATCGGCGGCAGTGTTGGCTATTATCAGGCCAGTTGGGATTTGTGGCCGGAATACCAAAATCTTAACCTGGCCACCGATACGTCCGAAGCTACCAATATCACCTATAAGGGCAGTGGTCCCGGATTCATGGTGAACATTGGCGGCGACTATCCCCTCCAATGGAATGGAATGGTCATCGGCGCCGATATCGGCTACATGATGTTGAACTTCAAGAATGTTTCCTGGTATAACAGCCAGGACGAAGAAGTGGTCGCTACTGTCGATGGTACCCCGGATGGCCGTGTGGACTTGGATCTGTCCGGAGTTAAGGGGAGAATCGAGATCAAGCGGTTCTTCAGTTGGTAGCCCGTCGACCGGGGGTTGACATTGCCGATTGACCGGCTTACCTTAGGCGACCGGTGAACCTGAAACGGAGACTATACAATTGAGAAGCAATGAACGAATAGTTCCCGCCTTTGTGGCGGCAGTTGTGGCATTGATGCTGGTCGCGCCCCTGGCGGAGTCGGCCGAGACACTCCCGGCGGCGAAAGCCGGCACTATCGGTCAACCGACCGGACGCATAGCTTTTGTTCGCGACAAGGATATTTGGGTCATGAACGCCGATGGCCAAAACCAGGACAAGATATGCGCCGCCGGTAACGCTGATGGTCGCCCCAGTTGGTCACCTGACGGCAAGCTGGTGATGTTTACTCGCTCCGGCACCGTCGAGTTGAAGGGACCGGATTTCATGGGCGGCGTGCACAAAGTGTATGATTTGTTTATTGCCTCGCTGGACTCTGCGTACGCCAACAAGGACTACTGGTGGCGGCGGGCTACCGACGATCTCGGTAGTCGCGACCCGGATTGGGTGTCGCCCGACAAGGTGGTATTCTACAAGGATATCAACGCCAACGATGCCAACGCTGTCACTCCCAATTATCAGATTTGCACGATCGAACCCGAAGGCGGCGGATTCAAACCGCTACGCAAAGACTGGGCCAACCCCGGTGAGCAGTTCCTCATCGCCCCGTCCATGAACGCCAACGGTGATATCGTCTGTGAGTATTTCGAGAAAGTCCAGCGCGTTGGGCTGGCAGTGATTCCGGCCGGACGTTACATGATGCCGTTGGATTCGATCGCGGAGAGGGCCAAGCTGAACGCCGGGTTGGTGGCGCCGGCATGGTCGCCCGACGGCAAGTGGATCGCCTACATCAACAACCGCATGGACGACGGCGGTCTGTATATCGCCACGCCTGACTTCAAACAAAAGTACCTGGTGACGAAGGCTCCGGTCGGCACCTATTTGTATCCGATACGACCGTCGTTTTCGCCCGATTCAAAATGGCTGACCTTCTCGACCCAGGATGGTTCCATCTGGATCATCGATATCACCGGCAACGCCGCCCGCCGCCTGACCGGCCCCGGCATGGATTCATCTCCAGCCTGGTCAAAGCAATAGACGATTGCCTCCTATAGCATGCAAGCGCGGCCGGTGATTACGCCGGTCGCGCTTTTTTGTCTTGCAGGGTCGTTATTTGCGGCAGGAAGCGTCTGCATGGTTCCTGCTTGACTTCGCAAATGGAACGAAGCATACTGAAGTGATAGGGAAAACCCAGAAGGGCAAACGTGTAGGAGCAAGAGATGGCGGACATGCCGTGGAGAGAGGCGATAATCAAAGTTCTGGCTGAATCAGGAAGTGCTATGCATTACTCGGACATCGCCGAAAGAATCGTTGAGGACGGACTGCGAGTAAAAGTGGGGGCCACCCCGGCCTCGACTGTCAACGCCAATATTAGTTGGTCAATCAAAGATGAAGGAGAAAAATCACCGTTCATTAGGGTGGGTCGTGGCGAGTACTTCCTGCGCTCCGAATCGGGTTCATTTGACACGCCGGGCCCCGAAAGGGCTGCCGGTGATGAGGTCGAGGAGGATCGGGATGCATCGATAATCCAAGCGTTCGGGATGTTCTGGCAGCGAGAACTTGTACTGTGGTCGAACAACCCAAGTTTGTTGGGAAGGCAGCAGATCGGAGCCGATCCGGTTGACTTTTCAAAACAGAGCGGCGTTTATCTGCTCTACGATGATCGCGATGTAATCTATGTCGGTAGATCCAGCGAGCGACCTTTGGGTACCAGATTGTACGAGCACACGCAAGACAGATTAAGAGGAAGATGGAATAGGTTTAGCTGGTTCGGATTGCGGCGGGTGACTGACTGCGGCGAGCTCGGTGACGAGGCTCTTAATCCGACTCGGGACAGTCTAATTGCGACACTCGAAGCGTTGTTAATTGAAGGCTTGGAACCACCTCAGAACAGAAGAAGAGGCGACAACTTCACTGCAATCGAATACATACAGGCGGAGAACCCTGAGATCGAGAAACAGCACATGAAGGCTCTGCTCTCGGAGATGCAATCGAAACTAGGCGGCTAAACACGGGTTGGGGTATGAACCGGGCAGATAGGTAACAGATTAAACCGGAGACATAGGTAACAGGTCTTGTAGGGCACGTTCCCTGCGATCCTGCCATCTTATGTCGCACTGATGTTACCCTTCGACTCCGCTCAGGACAGGCTTGGTTTCGACCTACGATTCCTGTTCTTTAGTCAGGTTCCAGGGAACCTGACCTACATGTAAGACAAAAAAGCGGTCAGGCAGAGACGCCTGACCGCACAGGCAACACGGTCAAGCCGCCCATAAATGGGTTTCATGCGCTACGCGCGCCGATTCCTAGTGGTGTCAGCCGTCGTCTGGCCGGCGCTCTTTTAGCGCACCAAGGGGCAGACGAGGACGGCCACAAGTGGCTTTCACTTGCCGCCCATGAAGAAACGCGGTGCATGTGGACATACGCCGCGCACGGTTTAAGGAGCTTGCACGTTCATGGCGCGCGTAGCGCGAAAAAGTAACTTGTTACTGGCAGACCGGCTCGGGGCCCTCGTTGAACATGTAGTCCACCAGGTAAACCAGATCAGAAATGTCGATATCGTCCTGTCCATCGACATTGGCTGCCCACATATCCGGTGGCTCCGGACCTCCCGTAAACATGTAGTCGACCAGATACACAAGATCATCGATGCCGATCACCGGATCGCCGTCACCGTTGATGTCGCCGCAGGTGTTGGCAATCGATAGGACGATCACACCGTAGTAGTCCGAAACGTAAACATAACCACCAGCCACAACCATGTCCCAGGTATCGCCCCAGAGATAATGGCTGCCGGCCGGGTAAGGGTTAGAGACGTCGGCGACATTTATCACATCGATCCCGCGATAAAAGCTGCCGGCGAGATAGGCGTATTCATCAGCCAGGGCTACTCCCCTGGTGTAGCCGCCGGGATCAGCACTGCCCGCAAGCCACGGAGACGACACGTTGCTGACATCCAGAATGCCTAAGGCTCGTATACAGTTGGCTATGAAACAGTAGCCGCCGGCCACCGCAACTCCAAAGGTCTCACCGGGCCAATCATCAAATGATCCCACCGGGTATGGCTGCTCCGGATCGCTGACGTTGACAATCCGAAGACCGGCATTCCAATCGGCTACGAAGGCATAGTCCCCACCGTCGGAAACAGCTACATCCCAGGACCGTCCGGGAGTGTCATAGCTCCCGGCCGGCGCCGGTGAACAGGGATCAGCGATGTTGACTATCTGAAGCCCGGCGCTACCATCGGCAACGTAGGCGTAGTCGCCTGCGACGGCGACACTGCGGGCGCGCCCGGGAGTATCGTAGTTGCCCACCAGTATCGGATCAGAGGGGTTGGCAATGTCAATGATCTGAAGACCGGCATATCCGTCGGCTACGAAGGCATAATTCCCCGCTGCCGTCAGACCCCAGGCATCACCCGGCGTGCTGCAGGTACCGATCCATTGAGGCTGCCCGGGTTCGGAAACATCAACGACATACAATCCCCTGTATGTGTCGACGACGCAAAGGTAGTTGTCGGTCACGGCGACGTCCCTTACGCAGTTCGGGGCATCGTATCTTCCGGCCAGCGTGGGCTGAGATGGCATACTCACATCGACCACATCCAGGCCGTATTCCGTGTCGGCCACAAACACATGGCCTGCTGCCACCTGCAGACCGCCGGGCATACCCTGGGTGTAATGAATGCCCTCCAGATATGGCGCCTCCGGATCAGCGATGTTTATAACAGCCAGGCCGTAGGCAGGTTGAAAGAAGTCCATAAAGGCAAAGTCTCCCTCGACCGCCAACTCTGAGAAGTAGTAGCCGGGATTATAGGCGCTGACCCAAAATGGTTCCGCAGGATCAGACACATCAATGATTTCCAGGCCGTCGGGAATGACAGAGAAGAACACTCGTCCGCCTGCATATGTCATATCCGTCACTTCCTGCATAGAGTCCGCTGCCTGGTAGCTGCCCTCTACGAAGATGCTGTCAGGATCCGCTACGTTCAGGATCAGCAGTTCGTAACCGTAACTCAGCGCATATGCGTAGTCTCCCTCTACCGCCAAGTCATAAATAGTACGACAGAAACCGCCTATAATCTCAGGCTGGGCTGGATTCGCTATGTCCAGTACCAACAGACCGCTGTCACTGTCTGCCACGTAGGCAAGGCCGTTTGCTATCACGGGTGTACGGGCGTAGCCCGGAGTCTGGAAACTCGCCTCCAGGAAGGGGGCTGTCGGCTCAGATACGTTGACTATGAGTATCCCCTCCTCGCCGTTGCCTATGTAGGTATGATCGCCGGAGACAGCAGCGTCGAAAGTAGGGCCCGGAAGTCGTACCTTAGACACATACGTCGGGGAAGGAACCGACGACCGAGCGCCGTCAACTACCGACTTGATATCAAGAATCAGCAGTCCGTATCGCATGTTGCAGTATGCTAACTCCCCCTCAACAACCACGCCCGTCATGCTGGCCCACAGCTCACTGCCGACTTCGCGCAGGGTAACCTCAGTTTCACTGTTTCTGTCAGCATCATCGACGCCTTGTACGATGGAAGATGCACCAACGACGAAGATGATGAGAAGCAATTTTAAGTACATTAACGGTCCTCCTATTACTACGGGCGGCAGACTCCCCAGTCTGCCCCCACTTATATTCGAGCCGTCAGGCAGAAACGCCTGACCGCACAGGTAAACCTGCTTTTTGCGCTTCGCGCGTTCAACGTCATGCTGAGCGGAGTCGAAGC
>JAUXBJ010000102.1 GCA_030619425.1 bacterium | reverse complement strand
TCGGCGGCGCTACCACCGATGTCTTCTCAGTCTTCCGCCCCGACAAAGAGACACCCGTTTTTAACCGCACGGTGTCGGCCAACCTCGGGATGTCGTACTCTATCTCGAATGTTTTCGCGGAGGCCACGCTGCCGATGGTGATGCGCTGGGTGCCGTTCAAGATGAACGAGCGTGACCTGCGTAACCGGGTCAAGAACAAGATGATTCGGCCGACCACGATCCCGCAGTCGATGGAAGACCTGATATTCGAGCAGGCTGTCGCCAAGGAAGCGTTGCGACTGGCTTTCATTCAACACAAGAGTTTCGCCACCGTGCTTAAGGGTGTACAGCAACAGCGCACCATCGCCGACGCCTTTGAACAATCGACTTCCGGGTCTTCGATCGTCAACATGATGAGTCTCGACATGCTGATCGGCTCCGGCGGCGTTTTGTCGCACGCGCCCCGGCGGCAACAGTCGGCGCTGATGATGGTCGACTCTTTCCTGCCGGAGGGAGTCACCCGACTGGCTGTCGATTCCATCTTCATGATGCCGCAACTCGGCGTGTTGACCGAGGTGCACAAGAAGGCGGCCACCGAAGTATTCGTGAAAGATTGTCTCATTCACCTCGGTACCTGTGTGGCTCCGGCCGGTGTTTCCAAGAAACCGGGACCGGTTATGAAGTACAGTATTGACCTGCCCGATGGTACGGTTAGCGGCACACTGAATCATCTCGAAATGAAACGATTTGAGCTTGGTATGGATGACAAGGGACTGCCGCTTGAAGTCAAGGCCGTCCTCGAACCGGAACGGCATTACGATTGCGGCGCCGGTAAAGGTCACAAAATCGAGACCAAACTATACGGCGGTGTGGTCGGGATCGTTCTCGACGGACGCGGGCGACCCTTCGACCTGTCCACACTCACTGATGACGAGCGGGTGTCTCACCTGAAAGAATGGATGACCGAGCTTAACATATACCCGGCGGATCGACTATAAAATCGGCGAACTCAAGGAAATGACAGAAGTGAACAGATGTCTGAGGACTGCAATGACGTTGAGAGTTGTTAGGATCGTGACCACGGCCCTTTTGCTGATGATGATCGGTTCGTCGGTAGTTTTGGCTGAGAATTATGTTAGCTGGTCCGGTGGCTTTTACATCTCGTTGCCGGATGACTGGGAGCAGATCGACTACCAAACGGTCGACGTCTTTTTGATCTCCAACCAGGCGGGGAGCGATGTACTGGACTATGATGCGGTGCTTGCACCCAGTAGTTCGATCCTGTTTTTCACCGGCGACTACATGATTCTCACTGTCGACACCGTTGGCGAGCTTACCCAGACTCAGATCGACAGCGTGCTGAATCAGATGCGCAAGACGTTCGGTCGGGATATCAAGTACTACCCAGTGGCTGATTTTATCTCCGACCTGAAATCGAACGCCCCCAGCTATGATGCCGACGAGAAACTCATTACCGTTGTGAGCGATATCGTCCAGCAGGAACAGGTAACGAAGAAATTGATGCACATGACCAAATTCTACGAGCGGGGACTGGCCACGTTCTACTTCTATTCTCCGGATAGTCTGTTCGATCAGAGCAAGGATATTTTCAAGGACATCGCGCAATCGTTTTCGACTGAAGATATCGAGGCCGCAGCCGGTCATCAGGAGGTGCGGGTTGCGGATCTCGACTCTAAGGAGACCGCCGAGGACAAGGAGGATGAAGAGTCGCTGCCGATAGTACTTTACATCGTTCCGATCAGCATTCTCATAGTGATAATAATCGTCGTCGTCAGGAAAAAGAGAGGCAAGAAGGGATAGAGATATCCGTTATTGTAGATAGAAAGGTACTTGTATGGCCCACGCCTATACTCCGGGATTGAAAGTCACCGAAAAGCATCTGATCAAGAAGAGTCGCATTCTGCCGCTCAAAGGTGAAGTGCTGGTCAAGGTCGGCGACAAGGTCAACCCCGACGATGTTGTTGCTCGCACCCATCTGCCCGGCAATGTAGTGCCGCTCAACGTCGCCAACAAGCTCGGTATCCCGCCTGAAGATATCGAACTCGTGATGGAAAAGAAGATCGGCGACCCGATAGCCAAAGGGGAAAGCATCGCCCTCAAGAAGTCTTTCATAAAGTGGTTTTCAAGTTCAGCCGCTGCGACAATCGACGGTTCGCTCGAATCCGTGTCAAAGGTCACCGGCCAGGTGCTCCAGCGCGGCCACCCGATTCCAGTTGAGGTCAAAGCGTACCTACGAGGCGAAGTAACCGAGATTTTCCCGGACGAAGGGGTTGAGGTATCTTGTCAGGGTTCCTTCATGCAGGGAATTTTCGGCATTGGCGGCGAGACTTTTGGCCCGATCAAGGTAGCCACACCAGACAACCTCACTATCCTCACCGACGAATCTGTCAACGAAGATATGGCCGGCCATGTTATTGTCGGCGGCTCAATAGTAACAGCCGATGCAATGAATAAGGCGATCAAACTTGGTGTCAAGGGAATCGTCGTCGGTGGGCTGGACGACAAGGACCTGCGCGATTTCCTCGGTTATGATATCGGTGTCGCTATTACCGGTTCGGAAGACATCGGCACCACTCTGGTAATCAGTGAAGGTTTCGGCGAAATCGCCATGGCCCGCAAGACCTTTGACCTGTTCAAGGCACACGAGGGGGAGATGGCTTGCATAAACGGCGCCACCCAGATTCGCGCCGGCGTGATCCGTCCCGAGGTGGTGATACCCGCAGAAACCTCAGCGTCTGAGATCGATACCGGCGCCTCGGGTGAGATTCAGGGTTTGGCCGTCGACTCGCCGGTACGTGTTATCCGGCATCCATACTTTGGACGACTGGGCAAAGTGACAGACCTGCCGTCACCGCTTCAGAAACTGGAGTCGGAATCCAAGGCCCGTATCCTCGAGGTTGAGTTTGAAAACGGTGAGCGCGCCGTTATTCCACGAGCAAATGTAGAGATGATTGAAAGCTGAGAGCTCTCCACTCCAGAATTCAAAACAGAAACCTCCCGGACTTCCGGGAGGTTTTCCTTTACTGGTAGGCTTCCGTATTGCCGAAACAACTACATGCTGTCCTGGTCTGCCGCCATCGTGTCCACGGCGGTCGAATCCCATATCGCCGAATCCATGGCGGTGGAATCCGCCATCTCAGCCTGCTTGACTTCAACCGGAACTTTGTCGGTCTCTTGTTGAACATCCTTCTTGCCACATCCATAGATGAAACAGAGGGACACTAACAGGATCAGCACCACAATTAACATCTTTCTCATTCATAACTCCTTCATTGTCTCGTCATGTCGGATATCCCGACGTTCCCGCCGACCACGCCGTCGATCCATCGACCGCATGACAGATATTCACCCTACGGAAAGGGATAAAAGCACTCAAGCCGGGGGCGGTCAAGTTTTATGATCCTCCATTTTAATCTTGTGATGACCCGGCGGGCTGTTTTTATTGTCCGCCGTGTCGGGAAAAGCCGCTCCGGGCCGACTTTTCAGGGGCAAATGCGACCTGGTGAGGCAGCGCCGATTGAGCAAAAACTTTTTGACAGCTAAAGCGTAGAATTGATATGAAGTTGTTCATTCTCCCCAGTATTTTTTCCGGACCGGTGTGGCAAATCATTGGCGAAACATCCGCTTTCGGCATTATTGTGCTGATCAGTCTCACCTTCATGTCGCTGGTATCGTGGCTGATCATTTTCAACAAATGGCGTCTGTTCCGAGCCGTACAAAGTGATAGGGATAGTTTCCTTCAGTCATTTGAGCGTTCGCGGAGGCTGGCCGACTCTATCGGCCAGGCCAAGTCGCACAGTCTGTCTCCGCTTTCAAACATTTACACAGCCGGCTACAAAGAACTGGACGAACTGCGCCAGGCCAGAAACGAGGGCGGCCAATTGCAGCCGTCACAGCAGCCGTTGCGTGATGAAGAGTATGAACTGATCGAGATGACCATGGAGAAGACGGCGACCGAGGAGATCAGCAAACTGGAGAGTCGCGTCATTTTTCTGGCCACTACGGCCAGCGCGGCTCCGTTCATGGGTCTCCTGGGAACGGTCGTGGGCATCATGGATTCATTTTGGGCCATCGGTGAGCAAGGCTCGGCTTCATTGGCTATTGTCGCGCCCGGTATCGCTGAAGCGCTGCTGGCTACAATTGTCGGACTGGGCGCTGCTATCCCGGCTGTTATCGCCTTTAACTGGGCTAACAATCGCATCAAGTCCTTCAACAATAACGCCGACAACTTCATTCTCGCCTTCCTGGTGCGCGCCCGCAAGGAGACACCATAGTGCGTCGGCGCCAACGAACATATCGAGCCATGGCCGAAATAAACATTGCCAATCTTGTTGATGTCGTGCTGGTGCTACTGATAGTATTCATGATATCCGCCCCGCTCCTGCAGTCCGGCATTGATATCAATCTGCCTAAAACGCGCGCGCCGGTTCTGGATGAGGAAACGCATGGGATCGTCATATCGATCGACAGCCTCGGCGGCATCTACGTCAACGACCGCTGGGCGCGCCTGGACCAACTCGAAGAGGCCGTTGATCGGGAAATCAAAGCCAAGGGCGTGTCCTCGGTATTCATCCGTGGTGATTCAGCCGTTCCGTATGGGACAGCCATTGCCGTCATCGGGCGACTCAAGGAAATGGGCATCCCATCGGTTGGCCTGGTGACCGGCCACAAAGAGGCTCCCACGTCACGAACCCGAGGTCGCTGAGGCCATGAAGCGGGATCTCATTTTCTCTCTTGCTTTGCATGTAGGGGTGGTGGCGCTGACTTTGCTGGCGTCCCCGTTCAAGATCAATGGCCAACCCGACTATGATGACGTGATCCAGGTGGAGCTAATATCGGGATTCCCGGCTGCTGCAATCGAACCCGAGCCGGTAGCGCCCCCGGCCGAGCAGGTGGAGGTTACCATTCCCCCCGCGGTGGAGGAAGAGCCACCGGACATCCCAATCGGCGAACCGGAGACCAGCGACGAGGCGGTGATGGAGGAAGAAGTTGAGGTCGAGGAGCCTGAACCGGAACCTCCGCCGGTACAGTCAGTAGCAGACCAGCCGACTCAGCCGCCGGTCACTGTCGACGATGCTGCCGACAACGACCGCGGCGAGATCCATTCCCCCGCCACCGCGGGAAGCTCCCCCTTTGCCGGCGCCACCATCGATAACGCCAGTTTCAACTACCCCTACTGGTTTACCCAAGCGTTCAACAAGATTCGGCGCAACTGGCGCAACCCGGTGGCGGCCGACGGTGTGATCATTTGCGCAGTATATTTCGAAGTTATCAAGTCCGGCAAGGTGATCGTTATTCGCATCGAGAATTCCTCGGGTATACCGCGATTTGACGATGCCTGCTATGCAGCGGTAGAACGCGCCGCTCCCTTTCCTCCGTTGCCCCGACAGTTTGCCGACGAGATAATCGGCATCACCCTTCCCTTCAAATACAGGCCAGGTATGTAGCATGAGATGGATTCTCCCGGCAGTGATTGTAGCGCTCCTGTGCGCGCCATTGTGTGCGACCGCCCAGGAGATTGGTGTAAGAGAAATCCTGTTCGACACGATGAGTACCGGCGATGTGCAGCCGGTGCCGATCGGTGTCGATCAGATGGTGTACGTCGGAAATGAATACATCACCGGCGGCGATTCAACGCTGATGGAATACGTTACACGCATTGTGCAGCGCGATCTGGATTTCTACGCCGATTTCGAGCTAATCATGGTAGATAGTTTCTACGTCAAGCTCTACGAAATCGTGGAGTTGAATCTGTTCGGCTGGCAACGTCTGGGCGCCGACTACGTGGTAAGACTTGAGGCCGAGTTTCCGGGGAACATGATGCGTGTGCGGTGGAAGCTGTGGGATGCTAATATCAAACGACAATTTGCCCGTGGCACCGTCGACCGCACAAAGGATGACTGGCGCAACCTCGGCCATGAGATTGCCAATGAAATCGTAACCCAACTGACCGGCGACCCCGGCATCTTCCTGACCAAAATCGCGTACATCAAGAAGAACGGCAAGTCCAAGCAGTTGTTCGTATCCGATTACGACGGCGCCAACGAGCGTCAGTTGACCAACAACGGCTCTATCAATATCTCGCCCGTCTTCTCGCCCCGTGGGGACAACATTTACTTTTGCAGCTACCTCGACGGCGACCCACACCTCTATCGGGTCAACCTTGGGAGCGGCAAAGTGACCAAAGTAGCAGCCTTCCCCGGCCTGGTGGCGGCGCCGTCGGTCTCCCCCGATGGCAACAAGATCGCCTGCGTCCTCTCCAAGGATGGCAACTCGGAGATTTACGTGCTCAACTTGCAGGGTAATATCATCAAACGATTGACCCGCCACTGGTCCATCGACACCTCCCCCACCTGGTCGCCCGACGGGCGCATGATCGCCTTTTCATCCGATCGCTCGGGCGCGCCGCAGGTTTACATCATGGATTCCGACGGCCTGAACGTTCGACGCCTCACCTTCCAGACCGGCTATAACGACTCCCCCATCTGGGCGGAACGGGGTGACCGCATCACCTTTGTGTCGCGCACTCGGGGCGGACGATTCGACCTGGCTTCAATAGACACGTCAGGCGTCGGCTACCGTCTTTTGACTGAACTGGGCCACAACGAGAACCCGCACTTTTCACCGGACGGTAAGCACCTCGTTTTTTCCTCCACCCGGCTCGGTCCGCAGGATATTTTCACGATGGATGTAACCGGTCGCAACCAGCGTCGCCTGACCCGTTACAAGGGATGCTCCAACCCCGT
>JAUXBJ010000026.1 GCA_030619425.1 bacterium | reverse complement strand
GGGGGATCGCTCCCTGATCCCACAAACCTGTTCGACGCCCAACCAGGAGATCGAGACAACTCCGATCTAGCTGTGGTTTGTCTTACGTTTTTGCATGCGCTTGGCATGTCCACACTACCACCCGGCTGCTACCGAGAACGGCGCTGTGGACGGATTGGTGCATAGGCGATTCCTCCTTAATTGGCGGTCTTTGCCGTTTCCCTGGCGAAGAGCGGTCAAGAAACTAGGGATACCTGTTTTTGCCAAATGAAGTCAGTCAATCACTAAACGAGAAGGGAAAGCTTATAGGCTGCGGTGAGGTGAAGGAACCCTGCTAACTATTCCTCCTGCATTCAATTAACTATGCGATGGAGGTTTTGTCAAGCGAAAAGTGGTCAAAGAGAGGTTCTGTTGCCGCAAGGTCGAGCGGCTCAATCGGTTCATGCCCGACCTGGATGGATCCTCTCAACCGAAATGTTACAGCGCAGAGTCTGCGCTCAATACGTGCTACTCAACACACCCCATCACCGGGGGAGGACCTTCAACAAACATGTAGTCCACCAGGTGAACTATATCGGCGATGTCAATGCTGCACGAACCATCGACATCGGCCAGATTGGGCAGCAACGGCGCCGGTCCGCCGGTAAAGGAGTAGTCGACGATGTAGATGAGGTCCGCAATATTCACTTCCCCGCTGATGTCTATATCACCCGGTATCAGTGGCGTGTGCTCAACGTGCAGCACGAACATCGCTTCATCCCAGAAGTTACTGTAATCGTCATCGACATTTGCCGTGAAGCTGAACGATCCGGAGTCGGTCGGCGTACCGGTTATAACGCCCGTCTGCTCGTCAAGGGTGAGACCGTTCGGCAGCGCGCCGTCGGTGATCGAAAAGGTATTGTTTCCACTACCACCGCGAGTGTCAAGAGCTACCTCATACGGCAATTCCTGCTGCGCCGACGGCAAGGTCGAGAGAATTATGAAATGCAGATACCAGGGGGCATTGCTCTTGTACTTGAGCACCCAGCCTCGAGGATCAAGATCGACTCCGACTATGGAATCCGGAAAATTGAAGACATAAGTGTTCTTGCGATCATTGACCCACAGCATGATAGTGTCCGGATCTGCGCCGGCCTGTGCAAAGGTGAAGTCGATTGGCATCTTGAACACCTGTGGATCGGTGGTCTGCACCTGGTCTACCGCCAGGAAGACATCGTAACCGCTGCTGTCGGATGGTTCGACCCAATAGGCGAAACGGTAGTTGGGACGATATTCTCCGAATATCCATTCGTCAAAAAACCAGCCAAGGTCCATACCAGTGGATTGTTCCCAGACTTCCTCAAACTCTGCTGTCGTCAGCGCACCATAGGCATACTGCGAGTTATAGTAGTCCTCTATACCGGCGAAGAACATAGAGTCTCCAAGGACACCGCGCAGCATATGTACTACCCACGCGGCCTTGTCGTATACGATCAAGTCGAACACTACGCCGGGATTGGTCGTGTCCACGCGGTAGATGCTGGTGCCATCGCTGTAGTCCATGTATTCCATGTAGTCGTGGTAGGCGGTCCATCCCAGCCGCACCTGATAGTAGAGTGCCTCACTGTATGTGGCCCAGCCCTCGTTAAGCCAAATATCGGCCCAGGACTCACAGGTGATGTAGTCGCCCCACCATTGGTGAGCCAACTCATGCACAACTATCGGCTCGGAATAACCCCAACCGGAGGAGTGGCTGCCTAACATCCAACTCATCGACTGGTGCTCCATGGCGCACCACCACTCCATTGTGGCGTGGCCGTATTTGATGTCATGCCACGGGTAGACACCGTACTTGTTGGATAGCACTGTCAACGCCGTCGGTGTAACGTTGTAATGATCCTGAGAATACACATACCAAGCCGGGTCAACGGCGTGCACCAGCGGCATTGTGTCCTGATAATCGTTGTAAATCCATTCGTCGTACCACACTGCATAATCCGAGACAGCGATAGCGAATAGATAGCTGGCCATGGGATACGGCATTGTGTAGTAAAATGTGTGCACGTGCCCCGGCACCATCGCGATTGAGTCGAGACTGCCGTTGGAGGCCACGTAGAAGCGCGTGTCGGCGGTGATAGCGATATGAAAGGTGTCCGCCTTGTCGTCCATACGATCCTTGCAGGGCCACCAACTGCGCCCGCCATAGGGCTGCGAGACGCTCGAAATACTATACTCTCCACTGGACTTAATATGCCAGGCGAAGCCGTTGAAGACGCTGGTGCCGCCGATCGGTTGACCGTAGTAGTAAATGTCGAACTCAAAGCGCTCGTCGGTATTGTAGGTCTGATCCAGTGTCACCGTGACCATGTTATCGGCCCGGGCATAAGCCAATACTCCGGCCGGTGACACGATCGAGTCGATCGGCATATTGTCTAAAAGGTCCACTTGCACCTCGATGACCCCGTCGATAGTAGCCAGAGCCACGAACTTCACGCGTCCGAACAGAGTCTCGGTGGTGTCGTCGACTCGGAGACGGATGTCGTACACCTTGACATCGTAATTGGTCTGAGTATTAGTTCGCTCTTGTTCTGCGAAAAACTTGGCGGCGAAGGCGCGATCGGCTGCCGCCCGCGATTTCCCTTCGCTGAGAAAGCGATGGAGCTCCGATGGATCAAATGTTGTTCCATCGGCTGCCGGGATTTCAGCCTGAGCTGAAATGGTGAAGATGGCGGTGAGGATAATGGCGGTGAGGGTGATTCGCGAAGTACGAATTACGGTCATGGCATAATCTCCGAAAGATAGGTATTTTACGTACAATATAACCGAAATGGACCTTTTTACAACTCCAAAGTATAGGTGCTGCAAAATCCGATATCTTACAAACACCGCCCGATTAATTAGCTTCGTAGGTCGGAACTGATCTTGCCCCAATAAAGTGGACACTTTACGAAGGTCGTATTAGATTGACCTTAGGAGGTGTTATTGATGTTGCGACGTCATTTTGACCGAGATTTCAAGCTCCATGCGGTGCAACTGCTGGAACGTTCTGACTTGCCGCTGGTTCAGGTCGCCCGCAGTCTGGGTATTCATGACAGCATGCTGCGTCGTTGGCGCAATCAGGTTCGAGCCTCGGGTTCGTCGGTGTTTGATGAAGCTGGTCGGGTCGAGCGCTCGGAGGTGGTTCAGTTGCGTCGGAAGAACCGGCATTTAGAGCGTGAGTTGGAGATGGTAAAAAAAACGCTCGGATCGTTGGAGCGACTCGAGCAGTGAGATACGTAGCGCTTGCAGAGCAGGCCTCAGAGTATCCGGTGCGGTCCTTGTGCCGTGTGCTGGGTGTTTCGATCAGCGGCTATTACGCCTGGCGGGATCGTCCGGCCAGTTTGCGATCTCAGGAGAACGAGCGATTGGTGAGGGCTATGCGTGAGATCCATCAAGTGATTGATCCGGCCTATGGATCCCCTCGGATGCATGCCGAACTGACGGCCGGTGGATTTGTCTGCGGTCGTCATCGGGTAGCTCGTCTGATGCGTCAGCATGATCTGGTGGCTCGCACAACGGTTCGCTTTCGTCGCTTGACCAAGGCCGGCAAACGAGAACCGGCGGCGGCCAACATCCTTGATCGTCAGTTCACCGTGACCGCCCCCAACCGGGTTTGGGCCTCCGATATTACCTACATCATGACCGGCCAGGGTCATTTGTATCTTGCCGTTGTCCTTGACCTGTACAGTCGCCTGGTCGTGGGTTGGGCGATGACCAACCGTTTGGGCGCCAAGCTGGTGACAACGGCTCTGCGACAGGCTCTAAAGCGGCGATCGGTTGAGCCCGGATTGTTACATCACAGCGACCGGGACGGTCTCTACGCCAGTACGGCGTATAAGCACCTTCTGGCCGAACATGCCATGATCAGAAGTATGAGTCGTAAGAGCAACTGCTGGGACAACGCCTGCGTCGAGTCATTCTTTGCCACTCTCAAGACCGAGTTGGTTGCATTCGAGCGCTTTGAAAGTCGCGATCAGGCTCGCGAGAAGCTCTTTGCCTGGATTGAAACGAAGTATAACCGAACCCGACGCCACTCGACCCTGGGTCAGATAAGTCCTGTTGACTATGAACGAAAAAACCTACATGCTTAGAAAACCGTCCACCATAACGGGGGAAGATCAGTTTCGACCTACAGGACTGAAAATCGTCACCACGAACTCAGTTGGCCGGACCTACGTATTTCTGTTGCCATCCGATGCGCTGGAACACTCGTATCATGGGCGTCTCCGGCGGCAGCTTGTTGGGATCGTTCAGGTCGGGGTCGTAGGCCCAGTTTCTGTCCGGCGGCGAGTAGTATGTGCCGTTCCAAAGGCCGTTCGCCTGCACCGAGTTCCACAGACAGACGGCTGATCCTAACCAGTTGAAGTCCCTACCGGACCACTCTTCCAGAAAGCGAGGCAGGTTCTCGAAGCCGCCATTGTAGTTGGCATCGGTGGTCTCGATATTGCCGGTCAGGTAAGATGCATTCACGGTCGTATTGGTGGCGATCCGATCGCTCTTGGTCATGGCGCTTTTGCTATCATCCCACGAGCCGGAAAGGAAAGTCACGGCATCAGCCAGAATCGCGGCCGGTTTCTTGTCAACCGAGTTGTAGTTACCCAGCGTGTAGACAGGGTTTGCGCTGGCGACAGTCAAACCGGCATCAAGTTGCGATCCCGATCTCAGACGTAAGGCCGGGTAGTCCGATGTTGAATCGGCGAAATAGATGACGCCGCTGGAGGGAGCATAGCCCTGACTATACATCAGGTCGATATCAAGTTCCATCACGTCAACCTGGGCGTTCTCACGCTGGTCGGTGAACTGATCCGCACTGAAGCTGATGACCCCGTCGGTAATCATGTTCGCGGTGACATCATTCCAGATGCCTCCGACTAACTGAAGAGCCTGGCCGTCGATGAATTTCAGAGTGGCATGATGCTCGTACGAATCCGGATTGCCGCTGCCGCGGTCGATCAGTTTGTGAGGATCCCCGCCGGCGGAAGCGTTCAGAGGAACATTGAGCGCTTCCTGACCATGTTCGGAATCCTGTACCATGCCCTGCCACCGGGTTACCGACGAATCATACCAGTGGCTGTCGTCGGCATCCAGCCAGTCGGCCCCATCTTTCATGGAAACATCAGCGCCGGACAGGTCCTTAACTGTCACATCACCTGAGGCTACGCTGCCCGCCCCTTTGCGACCGTGGTATATGCTGCCTGCCGATGTAACATAGCTGTCCATCTGCAGGGAAGTGCCGGCCTGTAACCACAGGTTGCCGTTGCTGTGAACGCGTCCCGCCAGGGTCATAGCCGGGCCGGGCGCGATCTCCAGGTCGTTCTCGTAAAAAAACAGCGAACTGAAAGAGCGGCACCAACGCCGTCTGGAACGTTTGTGACAACTCCATCTTGCCGTGGTCGTTTTGGCTCACAGCGACCGAGGTGATTGTGAACGATTTGACCAGGGCGTGCAGACCGGTGAGCGTTCCTGTGGAGAGCACATCCTGCGTGGCCGGACCGTTGTCGGCGGTGCCGTAGGTCACGACGCAGTTATTGATCTCTCTCGTTTCAGTCGGCATCAGCATCGGGGGCACACCGGTACTATCCCATTCGGTCTGCAAAGCTGCAGCCGCGGCCTCGAGGCCTCCTTCGGCGGCATAGAACGTCCTCATCTCATTGTAAGCGTTGCCGGCGATATTCACTTCATCATCTGATGTCGATAACGCGGCGATGCCTAACAGGGTCAGCATGCCGACCATCAAGAGCGCAATCAGCGTGGCGAAACCGCGTTCTGATTTGAGCAATAGGTTATTCATATCGAGCCACCTTCCTCAGCTTCCAAGGTTCCTCAAGTGAACCGATGTGGCAAAGTCTCGGTACCGATATACGTTAGCGGTATCCGGCGCTTCGGGGTCCGGACTGTTGGAGCGTCCGGTTATTGAGACGAGTACTTCTCTGATGTCATCGACCAGCACCGGCTCATCGAGGACGGCGCCATTCTTCATCTCGTATTGGAACTGCAGGTCAGTTATGTTCATCGCGTAAACCTGCGGCGTCTGGCCCATGTACTGAACCATCAGATTGGGATGATCGGCATCTGAGGTATCGATGAAGAACTTCACCTGTACCATGGCCAGAACCTTTGAATCCGCACCGTAACTACGTGACAAGACCATCGTATTATGTTGCAGATGAAAGGCATCGGCTTGAACGTGCGTGATCTGAAACCACTCGCCGGTGTTGACGGCGCCCTCGTAGATGTATACCCACATGCCATCCCAGAAGCACGATATATCGGAACCGCATTTCAACTCGGCCGATGGTTGTGGCATGGGCGCCGACAGATAGGTGTCGCAGTCGGCGGAGTGATAGGTCAGCGTGATGGTGTCCGGATTGGTGTTGGAGGGCGCGATGGCCGCCAAGCCCATCGGCAAGTCATAACCGGCCATACGAACATGCCTGGTCATCTCATCGATGGCGGCTCGTGCATTTTGCTGGATGTCGGTGACGTCCTCTTGTACTATGTAATGACGATGCTGGACCACGTAAGCCTTGAACACGGCCAGCGTCACTACTCCGGTAATAGCCAGGGCAATCAGAACCTCCAGCAGGCTGGCGCCCGTTTGCCGCCTGAGTTTTCTTATAACACTCTTCATAATGACACCTATACCGAATCGGATTTGATGTACGCCGTCAGCGAATCAACTTTGGAGCGGTTGCGAATATCCTCCCAGTCAACTCTGACGTCGATTTTTCTCAAGTGGCTTCCCGCGTTGGTAACCACCCAACTTCGCGCATACTCGCCTATAGTGTCGGCTCCATCGGTCAGATTGCCGGAAGTTCGCAACTGCTCCAGCTTCTGCTGCATGAGTTGGGTGGCCGCGGTAGTGTTGTTAGCCCAATCATTGCCATCCATAGCCACCATGGCCATGTTCAGGAGCAGCAGTATCGACATGCTCAGGATAATCATGGCCACCATTACTTCGAGGATGGTGATACCTTGCGCGTTATTGATTTTTCTCTTGTGCATATGGTAATTCCTCAATTTGACAGTGATTGTACTGTAAAACCTGTGCCGTTGAGCATCAATAGTTGCAGCTCCTGTTATGGACCAGCGCAACCCCTTGAACATCAATGTGATGGTCGCCAGGCTCGAGACTCACCCGACTCCCCCACCAGACTGTGGGAGGCGAGTATGACCTGGGAAATCCGGCGAACAAGTACAGACTCACCCATAAACTGTAGGGAACTTCCCACAGCGTATCCTGACCCAATAGGCGTTCCCTGAGAACATCGCCGTGATACTGTGAGGGGGAGGATCTCAAGCAGACCCTGACGAAAGCCTTCGGGCCGAAAAAAACAAGTGGTTACCGACTGCCTGGTCGATTATACTGAGAACGTGAAACTAACCAGGCGGCTGGGCAAACTGGTTTGCTCTCCATAGGTATGGATGCAGGTTGAGTTCTATCGCGTAAACAGAACATAAAGATAATCCGGAGATAGTATGGCCAGGAATTATAAGATGTACCTGGGCGGCACATGGGTTGACCGCCCCAATATGATTCGCGTCGTCTCCCCCTACAACCGGGCCTTAGTCGGTCGGGTTGCTGCTGCCTCGAAGGAGGACTACACCGAGGCGATCAGGATCGCCCATAAGGCGTTTGGTCTGACGCGAGAGTTGCCGTCATACAAACGCGAAGAGACCTGTCTGGCGATCGCAGCCGGTCTTCAGAAAAACCTCGACAAGATAGCCACCATGATGTCGCGCGAGTTGGGCAAGTCACTCAAAGATGCTCGCGGCGAAGTGTCACGCTCCATCGGTGTTTTCAAGGTGGCCGCCGAAGAGGCCAAGCGAATCGGCGGTGAAATTATCGACCTCGACTGGAACCCCGGCGCCGAAGAGCGCATGGGATTGGTGCGACGTTTTCCACGTGGTGTCATTGCCGGGATCGCGCCGTTCAATTTCCCGTTGAACCTGGTGGCTCACAAGATCGCGCCGGCTATTGCCTCAGGTAACACTATCGTCCTCAAGCCGGCCTCGGCCACCCCGATCGTGGCGCTGATGTTAGCCGAGATTATTGACAAGACCGACCACCCTAAAGGCGCAGTGTCGATTCTGCCGGGATCATCGAAGGAAGCATCGCCGCTACTTGATGACTCGCGCGTGAAACTGATAACTTTCACCGGGTCATCGGAAGTCGGCTGGTGGATAAAAGAGCACTCCGGGAAAAAAGAGGTTGTGCTTGAATTGGGCGGCAACGCCGGGGTGGCTATCGCCGATGACGCCGATCTCGATTTCGCAACGACTCGCTTGGTATACGGCGCTTTTGCAGTAGCGGGGCAGTCCTGTATCTCGGTGCAAAGGATTTATGTTCACGACAAGGTCTATAGTAAGTTCCTGCGGATGTTTTTGGCCGGCGTGAGCAAACTCAAGGTGGGCAACCCGCTGAATCCCGGGACCGATGTCGGCACGATGGTCAATGCCGAGGCAGTCAGGAACACTCTGGCAACCGTGCGCGAAGCCGTAGACGGCGGCGCTAAAATCCTGGTGGGTGGCAGGGGCAGAGGCTCGCTCATGCAGCCGACGGTGCTAACCGATGTCAAAAGGTCGATGGATGTCTGTTCCAAAGAGGCTTTCGCGCCGCTGGCGGTGGTGCAGAGATATAAGAGCTTCAGGAAGGTTGTCGACGAGATCAACAACTCTGAATATGGCCTGCAAGCCGGCATCTTCACCAACCGGATGAAGGATGCGTTTTACGCCTTCAAGCAGATCGAGTGCGGCGGGGTTGTCATCAACGATATCCCAACCTACCGCGCCGATCATCAACCCTACGGCGGCATGAAGAACTCCGGGCTTGGTCGCGAGGGCGTGCGGTACTCGATCGAGGACATGACCGAGATGAAGATCCTATCGATGAATCTGAAGTAACATACACTGGTCTGCGCCGTCGGACGGACCAAAAAAACAGTTGCCTTTGAGGTCAGGGGGGTGCGTTATTTGTCTAATAATGTGTCATGAACGAATGCGTCGCAGCAACGCACGCAAAACACTAGGAGAGTCTCAATGGAAAAGCATGTGCAGGTCCTGGGGATACTATATATAGTGTTCGGTGTCTTAGGGCTGATTGGCGCTCTCACCGTCTTTGTTGTCCTCGGCATCGGAGGACTCTTCTCGCCGGACGAGGACGCCGCCCTTCTGGTGGTGGTGATCGGCGGTCTCATCGCTTTCATAATCCTGACCACGTCGATCCCGGGTATTATAGCCGGGTGGGGACTGATGAAACATCAGAACTGGGCGCGGATACTGACGCTGGTACTGTCGTTTCTGAATTTGCTCAACCTTCCGTTCGGCACCGCCCTGGGTATCTATGGTATCTGGATACTGTTCAATGATGAGGCCGTGCGACTATTCGGTGGACAGCCGGCGCCTCCACCGGTGTGAGACTTGAAGGCGAATCGAGGAAATGCAGTGAAGCGAAAACTCGTCTCATCCGCCTCACCCTACGAAAAACAGATCGGTTTCTCTCGCGCCGTGCGTGTGGGTAATCTGATCGCCGTATCGGGCACAGCGCCGATCACCCCCGACGGCGCTACCGCCTGCCCCAACGATGCTGCCGGACAAACCCGCCGTTGCCTGGAGATTATCAAACGGGCAATCGAAGAAGCGGGTGGTTCACTTACCGATGTTATCCGCACCCGCATCTACCTCACCGATGCCTCGATCTGGAAAGAAGTCGGTTTGGCTCACGGCGAGTTCTTCTCAAATATCCGACCGGCTGCGACTATGGTTGTCGTAAAGGCGCTTCTTCGCGATGACTGGCTGGTCGAGATCGAGGCCGACGCGGTGATCTTGTAGGGCGGGTCCGTCTTCGGACCCGCCTCTGTCGGCAGGTTTGTCCGCAAACCTACCCTGCTGAAACTTCTGTTTGAGCCGACGGCAGAACGGATGGATTCCCGCCTGCGCGGGAATGACAGGCGAAGCGCGGGAATGACAGGCGTAGCACGGGAATGACAGGCGTAGCACGGATATGACTTGCAACACAAGGAAACTGCTTTTCTGTCTATAGCATTGTGCGCGGCAGATCTCCCGGTCTGCCCGTTCGAAGGACGTATCCGAGGGAAGCAAGGGGCAGACGAGGAGAGGCTGTCTCGCAAGTTCGTTTCGTCGGGTCCTGGCGTCCCGCCATCGGCGGGACGGTGTGACCCGACGGTCTTTTCTAAACGGTTGCGGAGAGCACGCTTAAGAAACCGGCGGTTCTCACGACCTCCTCC